>JBGTHE010000554.1:0-4089 GCA_041746335.1 Lysobacterales bacterium
GACATAAAAAGCGACTCAATCGGGGCTTTGCAGAACTGCAGCTGAAAGTCGGTGATGTGCTGTTGCTGGAGGGCGCGTCTACCGATCTGATGGCACTGTACGACAGCCGCAGCTTCGTCAACGTCGCCATCCCGCAAATACGGCCGCTGAACCGGGACAAAGCGTGGATTGCATTGCTGGCCATTTTTGCCGTGGTTGTGCTGGCGGCACTGGATGTGATGCCGATCGTGACATTGGCGGTCATCGGAGCAACGGTGGTGGTGATCAGCGGCTGCCTGACCGCGGAAGAAGCTTATCAGGCCATCCATTGGCCCATCCTTCTGTTGATCTTTGCCATGCTGGCCATAGGGCTGGCGCTGGAGCAAACCGGCGCCATGGAACTGATGGTCGCAGGCCTCGCCAAATGGGCCATCACGCTGGGCCCCCTCGGCCTGTTGATCACGCTCTACATAGTGACCTCAATCAGTACCGAGTTCATGAGCAATAACGCAGCGGCCATTCTTCTCACTCCCATCGCCATCGGCGCGGCCATGGCGGCCGGTCTGGACCCCAAACCCTTCGTGGTGGCTGTGATGCTGGCCGGAAGCGCCAGTTTTGCCACACCCATTGGGTATCAGACCAACACTTTCGTTTATCAGGCAGGCGGATACCGTTTTGCGGATTTCCTGCGCATTGGTTTGCCCATGAATATCCTGGCCTTGCTGGTGTCGGTATGGCTGATTCCTAAATTCTGGCCGCTGGTGCCAGCTGCTTGAACGGCTACCCCGCAGTTGGTGGGGTCAGCCCCGTTGCTGACTTAAGCGGCTACGCCGCGCAGTGCTCCGATTGATGACAAATCACGCTACTGTTCGCAACTTCGATCTGAATAGTGGCGTGTTCAATGTGGAACAGGCGCTCCAGTTCATGCGCGGTGTTGTGAAGAAAAAGATTGTCGTCCGGCAAACTGCTCATCACCAGGTGGACCGTCAGGGCTGTATCGGTGGTGCTGATAGGCCAGATGTGGAGGTCATGAGCAGCGTCAACTCCAGGCAGTGAGCAGAGGTAGCCACGCACTGCCTCGGGATCAACATTTTTGGGTACGGCGTCCACGGCAAGATTGAGCGAATCGCGTAACAGGCCCCAGGTCGACAACAAAATCACCAAAGCGATGACGAGGCTGATCAGCGGATCCACCAACGGCCAGCCAAACTTCCAGATCAGCAAACCGGAAATCACTACCCCCAGCGACACGGCAGCATCGGCAGCCATGTGCAGATAGGCACCGCGAATATTGAGGTCGTCGTCTTTGCCGCGGAAGAAGAACATGGCCGTTACCGTATTGATCACCACTCCTATGGCTGCCACTGCCACGATGGTCAAGCCAGCCGGTTGAACCGGGCTCATCAGGCGATTGATGGCTTCCCATCCAATGGCCCCCACGGCCCCCATCAATAGAAGGCCGCTGAACAAGGACGCGAGAATGGTGGCGCGAGAGTAGCCGTAGGTGCGATGCAGTGAAGGTTTCCGCTTGGCCAGCGTGGCTGCGCCCCAGGCCAGCAGCAGACCGATCACATCGCCGAGATTATGGATGGCATCGGTGAGCAGCGCCAACGAGCCCGACATGAATCCAAAGAATGCCTCGATGATGACAAAAGCTACATTCAGCGTTACACCCACAGCGAATGCGCGGCTGAAATCCGCGGGTGCGTGGTGATGAGCATGTGCGCTCTGATGGTTCATAGATGGAGACCAGCTTGATTCATCGATACGCGGGGACCGCGCAATACTTAGTGCCTGGATTCAGTGAGCATAAATCCAATCATAACCCACAGAATTTGAGGCGGGTTGCAAAAAACGTTGCCCAGCGTACAGACAACCCTGGCTCAGAAACTTAAAACTATGAAAGAAAGCACGTTTGAAAATTTTTTTCAGGGGCGATTGCAAAACTTGCACATTTAAACGGCTGATTGCTAAAACCATGCCGCGAAATCGCCGCCGGGCTCACCTTCACGGTTGGCCACCGCTATGCAGACGATCAACATTGAGCGTGGAGCCTGGGAAGCGAACGACTGCTGACGTACGTATGATCAGTGCGAATCCGACTATCGCCGTTATCACACTGGCCGCGTTTGGCTTGGTATTCGGTCTGATGTTTGGGGGACTGGTGTCGCTCAGACCCGACCATGTTCCGCTGATAAACCAGGCGCGCGAATGCTCCTCGGCGGGTAAGTGGTTCGTTGTCGTTCATGCGAAAAACAGCAACCAACGTGACCTGAGCAAGCGCGTGCTTGAGGGCCTCGGAAATCCGGATGAACCGGTGCTGCAGACCATTTGAGGAAATCTTTGAAAAATGACCACCGCCAAGACAAAAACTGCGAAAGGCAAAACTGGGAAAGGCAAAATTCATAAAGCAAGGAAACCTCGGAAACCTCCCAAGCCGCCATTTCCTCCACAAGGCATTGATGAACCGGGCTTAGAAGCAAAAATGAACACGCAGCCCGAATTCAAGGCGCCCGATTACCGCGCTGCGGGAAAGCTCAAAGGCAAAGTTGCATTAGTCACCGGTGGCGATTCCGGAATAGGCCGCGCGGTAGCAGTCCTGTTCGCGCGTGAAGGTGCCGATATTGCACTGGTTTACCTTCCAGAAGAGCAGGTCGACGCGAACAAAACCCGCAAAGCAATCGAGAAGGCAGGTCATAAAGCGTTGCTGATCGCGGGTGACGTCACGGAAGCAGGGTTCTGCGAAGATGCAGTGCAGGAAGTGGTGGCCGAATTTGGCCAACTGGATATTTTAGTCAACAACGCTGCTTACCAAAAGCATCGTGATGGCCTGGATGAAGTCACCCTTGAACAATGGGACCGCACATTCCGCACCAATATTTACGCGTATTACGAATTTGCCAAGGCTGCCCTCCCGCACATGAAAAAGGGTGCAACCATCATCAATACCGGCTCGATCACCGGGTTGGAAGGCAGCGGACAACTACTGGATTATTCTGCGACCAAAGGTGCGATCCACGCCTTTACCAAATCGCTGGCACAAAACCTGGTCGATAGTGGGATCAGAGTCAATTGTGTTGCACCTGGCCCGGTGTGGACACCATTGAATCCGGCCGAACGTACGGATGAAGAAATAAAGTGCTTTGGTTCTGACACACCGATGGGTCGCCCCGCGCAGCCCGAAGAGCTCGCCCCGAGTTATGTATTTCTCGCCAGCGAAGCCGATTCGGGGTACATCACTGGTCTTGTTCTACCCGTGCTGGGAGGGGACACCGTTGCCGGCTGAAAGCTGGTCAATGCCTGACTCCGTCTGGTCAGGTGCAGCTTGCTGCAAATCAGGACTTGGCTGCAGCCCGGCCGTTAGCACTCTTGGGATGTGTTTCCGAGTCGTTGCAATCAGGTTGTAGTTAGTATCGAATCGTCTTATCTTGCCTAGTTTGGCAAAGAGTTTCTACTGCAGCCGTAATCTATATGTCGATAAATCGCAGCGTGATGTTGGGATCAACCCGGTGAAATTCAGAGTTGCCTCTCTGCGGGCTCATCTTGTAGTACTCTCATTGGGCACTCTGTTGCCGCTTATTGCACTGGGTATGCTCAGTACTGTGCTGATTGCCGAGCGTGAACACGCAGTGTTCCAACGGGGAGCACAGGAACGTACACGCGCGATGTTGACCGCAGTAGACACCGAGCTGAACGCTCATATGGGCAGTCTCAAGCTCCTGGCTGAGCTAGCGAACCTCGACGACTACAACCTGCGATCTTTCTACCAAGAACTTATGCGCACCCTACCCTCCCAGCAAGAATGGTCCCGCGTGGATCTTGCGGACCTGTCCGGCAGGCGCTTACTGGACACGAGCTACCCATTCGGCAGCATGATCCCGGAAATTGTGGATCGCGAAAGCTTTGCCCGAGAATTGCAGCTGGCCGAACCCGTGGTGAGTAACCTGTTCATCGATCAGGGTGAATATCACTTCGCCGTTCGGGTACCCGTAATTCGCAATGGGCAAATGCTCTATGTGCTATCAGCGATCATCGAGCCCCACGCTGTTATCAGCCTGCTCACATCACAGCGTCTACCGTCCGACTGGGTGGCGGTTGTGCTCGACAATA
>JBGTHE010000555.1:0-1675 GCA_041746335.1 Lysobacterales bacterium
TACTGGTCACGGCCGATGAGCTGGGTGAGGCCTGGCAGGACAGCAAGCTTTGCCTGCCCTTGAGATCCAGCATCAACGGTAAGTTGTTTGGCTGGCCTGATGCGGGTAACGACATGCAGTTCAACTTCGCCCAACTGATCGCCCATGCTGCCCACACACGACCGCTGGTAGCGGGTACCCTGGTGGGTTCCGGCACCATCGCTAACCAGGATCGCTCCGTAGGCGCCTCTTGTCTGGCTGAAAAGCGCGTGTTGGAAGTGGTTGAAAAAGGCGCGGCCGAGACACCCTTCCTGCGCTTTGGCGATCGGGTAAAAATTGAGATGCTCGATAGCGATGGTGCCAGCATATTTGGCTCCATTGAGCAGACCATCATCAAGGTCGGGGTTTAAACCTGCAGCGCGCTTCTTCATAATCAGTGCCCAGACTCTGTCAGCACGAGAAAGATATGCCCAGATTGCCAATAATGTCCCGGATCAGCGTGAAGCATCAGATTCGACTCCCGTTTGCTTTCCTGCTCTGCACGGGATTGATGACCGCTTGTGCCACACCTAAACCGCCCGAAGACGCCTTCCATTCGGCGGAAAGAGCCATTGAAGCGGCTATTCAGGCTGGTGCTGAACAACACGCGCCGGTGGAATTGAGGTTTGCCCGTGAAAAATTGGCCGAGGCTCAAAAGGGAATTGAATACAAGCAATTTGATAAATCCTTCTACCTGATAGATCAATCTGAAATCAACTCGGAGCTGGCAATAGAAAAAGCCAAAGAGGCTAAAATTCGAGCCGCTCTGTCAGAACAAATCAAGCAGAACGAGGTACTTGCGGAAGACTTCGCCCGCACTTATGGGAGCAATCCCTGATGCGGAAAATTCAGCTCCGAGTATCGGTTTGCTTGCTAGTGGTGTTAATGCTGGGTGCCTGCCAGTCCTCCCCCAAGAAGGATCTCGCCCTGGAACGCATTCGCAGCCAGCTGAATGAGCTGCAGACTGATGATGAATTGTCCGGTTATGCATCGCTGGCATTGGGTGAAGCGGAACGGGCCACCCGTGCTGCGGAAAATGCCACCGGTGATGACGACCAGCGGAATCACCTTAACTACATGGCGGATCGGCGTATCCAGATTGCCCGAGCAGTCGCTCAGCGGGAAAAAATGGAAAGCGAACTGGAACAATTGCGGCTGGAACACAGCCGGCTGCTGGTCCGGGCCAGCCAGCTGGAAGCTGAACATGCCCGCCAGGAAGCTGACCAGGCCCGCATGATGTCGCAGGCTACCGCCGAAGATGCGGAACGTGCACGAATGGACGCAGAAAGCGCAATGTCGCGGGAAGAGCAATCCGCTCTGACAGCACGTCGTGCACGTGAAGAAGCGGAGCAGGCCAAAGCGCTCGCGGAAAGTAGCGCTCTCGCTGCCAGCCTGGCCAAGAAAGAGGCAAACCTGGCAAGTGAACAGGCGCAGTCGCTACGGCGGCAGCTGGAGAATCTGCAGTTGCGTCAGACGGAAAGTGTAGTTGTTGTAACGCTCGGTGATGTTCTGTTCGAAACCGGACAAACTGAACTGAAGCAGGATACCGAAGCCGGCCTGGCTGAAGTAGTCGATCTGCTGCAAAGCGAACCTGACAAAAAAATACGGATAGAAGGGCATACAGACAGCGTAGGGGAGGCAACCACCAATCTGCGTT
>JBGTHE010000556.1:0-1724 GCA_041746335.1 Lysobacterales bacterium
TATGGGGCCAGCGCTCTGGCGGGCGTGGTGTATATGCGCAGCACGGACCCTGCGGCTGAATCCAGCGCCGCTGCTGAACTCACCCTGGGCAGCGACGATTTATTTGCTACTTCTGCGGCCGTTGGCGGTGCGTTGAGCGAAAGCCTGCAGGGTCATGTTTCGGTCAGTGCATTGCAACAGGATGGTTTCCGCGATAACGATTACCTGCAGCGCGACGATACCAACGGCCGCGACGAGTTGACGGCTCGAACCAAGCTGAGCTGGAACATCAATGAGGACTGGTCTGCCTTGTTGACTGTGCTCTTTATGGACTTTGATAACGGCTATGACGCATTTACGGTAACGAATGACGCCCTTATGCAGTCCGACCACCCCGGCCAGGATACTCAGGAAACACGCGCCACCTCATTGCGGCTGACCGGGCCCTTGAATGAGCAGGTCGATTTTGTATCCATCACCAGCTTTGCCGACAGCGATATCCACTATGGCTTTGATGGCGACTGGGGCAATGACGAATTCTGGGGCAGCTACGGTGGCTACCTATACGACTACCAGTACAGCAATCCGCGCCAGCGTGATTCGCTGAATCAGGAGTTCCGGTTGCTGTCTTCACCACAAGGTCGATGGTTCGATGACAGCACGGACTGGGTATTGGGTGCTTTCTGGCAGCGGCTGGAAGAGGACAATCAGATCTCATCCACCGGAGTTTATGATGACAGTGCAGCGGAGAATTATTGCGCTCCCTGCATGACCGGCAGGCAGCTGGAGAGCGCGTTTCAATCCGATACCTGGGCCTTGTTTGGCAGTCTCGATGCACAACTCAGCGATCGCTGGAGCCTTGGTCTGGGCTGGCGCTATGAGCACTGGTCAGCGGATTACCAGGACCAATGGTCAGATATCAATTACCCGGGCCAGCCGCCGGATGGCAGCAGTTGCAGCCAGTTCGATTGTCACCCGGATGAAGGTTTGTGGGGTGGGCATGCAACGCTGGGGTATGACTTCAGCCCGAAGCTGCGTGGCTACGCGCGGGTGGCGCGGGGCTTCAAAGCTGGAGGCTTTAATCCTTCGCTGGCGGCACTGCAAGGAGTTGCTCTGTTGGGCCCCGAGTTCATCGCTTACCAGGCCGAAACCTTGTGGAATTACGAATTGGGTTTGAAAGGCTTATGGCTGGATGATGCGCTGGAAAGTGAGATTTCGCTGTTCTCTATGGATCGGGACGATGCCCAGCTCAGCCAGTCCAGCCAGCAGGTGGAATTTGACCCCAACAGTTTTGTGTTTGTGACCTACAACGGCGCCGCCCGTGTTCATGGCCTTGAGGCCAGCCTCAACTGGCAGCTTACCGAAGCCTGGGAACTTCATGCGGCTGTGGGTTTGCTCGATTCGGAGATCAGCAACACTGCAACTACCGTTGCGGTCAGCCCGGGGGCTATCCATCGTGATCTCGCGCATGCGCCAACCTGGAACTTCAATCTGGGCGCCAGCTGGAGCCACACGCAGGGCTGGTTCGCACGCGTGGACTGGAATGCCAGTGACGCTTTCTACTTCGATATCAGCCACAATCAGCGCTCGCAAAGCTACCATTTGGTGAATGTCCGGCTGGGGAAAGAGTGGCAGAACTGGGCAATGTCGGTCTGGGGGCGTAATATTTTTGATGAAGATTACGCGACTCGCGGATTTTATTTCGGCAATGAGCCACCTGATTTTCCGAGTACGCTGTACACGCG
>JBGTHE010000557.1:0-7150 GCA_041746335.1 Lysobacterales bacterium
ATGAATTTTTTGCCGGTGGTAATCTGGCTGACCTGGAACCGGACCCCTTGTTCGGCGGATTTTTTGCCAATCTGGGTGACCTGACGGATCCGAACAACCCGTTTCTCCAACCTCTGACTCCGGGTGAATTTCAATCCATCAGCGCCACTGACCGTACCAATGCCGATTCCAGCAACAGTGCGATAAACCTGACAGTGAACGGTGACCTGTTCGAATTACCAGCAGGTTGGATCAGTATGGCTGGCATACTTGAGTGGGGAACGCAGGAATACGATATCCAGCTGGATCCCCGCCTGATCAATGGCGATTTCTGGGGCATTACCGGCACCGGTGGCGGTGGCAGTCGGGACCGTTATGCCATAGGTTCCGAGTTCCTGGTGCCGATACATGAGATGTTGACAGCCACCGCAGCCATTCGCTACGACAAATACGATGACATCACTGAAGTGGATGATGCGGTTACCTACGGCTTAGGCCTGGAGTTTCGGCCAATGCGCGAACTGCTGGTTCGCGGCCGCTTTGCCACCAGCTTCCGTGCACCGGACATGCACTTTGTTTTTGCTGATCCCAGTGGTTTCTTCGCCGTTCTGCCAGATTACTACCTCTGCGCCAAAGACCTCGGCATCGATGAAGACAGCCCTGGTGGCCTGGCCAGTTGTATAGATCCGGTTCGTGGCCCCTTAGGCACCTCCAGCGTACAGGGTGCTCGCGCAGGTAACCCGTTCCTGAAGGAAGAAGAAGGCGAATCATTCACCCTTGGCTTTGTCTGGGAAATAACGGACGGGCTGTCGCTCACGGCCGATTACTACAGCATCAAGCTGGATAACATCGTTGTTGACAAGAACATTGATACCTTACTCAGGGATGAGCGGGCTTGCCTGCTGGGAGGTCAATACACCGTTACTCCTGGTACCAGCTGCGATGTAGTTATCGGCAACATCACTCGCAACCCGGTCGATGGCGGGATTAATTCGCAAACCCTGGTTAGTGTATTAACTGGCCCATTCAACCAGGCGGTGCAGGAAACCCACGGTATCGATACCAGCATCAAGTATGCCCTTAACACTGCCCGCATGGGCCTGTGGACTTTTGATCTCGCCTACACCTACGTTTTTGACCAGAAGTCAGCTGCGTTGCCCGGCGATCCGGTTGTTTCTTACCAGGATGACGGAACCCAGGATCTCAAGGACCGGGGACGCGCTTCTGTGAGCTGGGTCTACAAGGACTTTGGCACTACTTTGTTCATGAATTATCTGGGTGAGTCACTGACCAATGACAGCCTCTCAAGCAGCACCCTGGTCTATGTTGACCCGCAGTATTACTTCAACCTGACTATGGTTTATAACATTACTGACCAGTTCAATGTCAGTTTCATCGGCAACAACATTTTTAACAACGAGCCACCACAAACCACCGGGGAGGACTACCCCTACTTCAATGTCTTCAACTACGACCCGTATGGCACGGAGTGGTTTATTGAATTGGGATACACGTTCTAGCGCTTTGTTCGGTTGCTGGCCCGCCAGTCTTCAAAGGTGGGCCAGGCTTTACAGAGAAAGTCTGGTTACCTCCAGGACTTTTTCTTCTTGAGTGAAAAGGGACTTACCTCCCTTTTCACTTTTTTTTTGGAATCACCAAATGCTTTACAGAACCAGAGCTACTTCTGCGTCATCAATCGCGTTAACTGACGGCCCTGTTCATCAAAGTTTTCCGGCGCCAGCCAGGCCTCAAATGCAGCTTTCACTGCCAGCCATTCGCCGTCGATGATGGAGAACCATGCGGTATCACGGTTTTTGCCCTTGAGGATCATATGTTGCCGGAACACACCTTCGGCTCTGAAGCCAAATCGCAATGCTGCGTCTTTGGAAGCCGCATTGAGGTCATTGCATTTCCATTCAAATCGACGATATCCCAGGGTTTCAAAAGCGTACTGCAAATGCAGGTAACAGGCCTCTGTGCTTACGCGGCTGCGAGCGATGGCCGGCCCCCAGTAGATACCGCCGAGTTCAATACAGCCATGTTCCGGCACTATGCGCATCAGGGCCTGGCGCCCCTCACAGCGGCCACTGCGTTTGTCAATCACGGCAAAATACAATTTGTCGAATGAGCTGTTGACGGTCTTGATCCAGGTTTCGACATCAGCCAATTTTTGCGGCTGCGGCTCAAACAGGTAATTAAATCGTGCGCGGTTTTCTTCACCCGCACTGGCTGCGTACAAGTCAGCCGCATGGCCGGCATGTAAAGGTACCAGGCGCGCGTAGCGTCCTTGCAGGGGAAGCCTTTCAGGCGCGGGACGGGGCAATTTGTTCATGTTTTGAAACACTCCGGGAAACACTGGACAAATCAGAATGTCGGCAAGGCGACGAATGCCCTATAACTCGAGTGGGTCATACCGTAAACGACGGGGACGATCAGATTTTTTCGTAAGCCTTGTGAATGCGCTCAACCAGAACGTTCATAACGTGCTTGGAAAAATCGGGAACATGACGGATGAGGGATTCAAAGCTGCTTTGATCAATGACTGCCAGAGTGCAATCGGTGAGTGCAGTAACAGTCGCGCTGCGTATATCGGCACTGATCAAGGCCATTTCGCCAACGATTTCGCCAGCCGTGGCTTTTGCGAGTTCTTTACCATTCAAAGTAACCAGCACTTCACCTTTGATGACCACGTACATGTGACCACCCTGGGAGTTCTCCTGGAAAATAACCGTGCCGGCCTTGAAATCCAACAAATCATTGGAACCCTTGAACGTTTCTAATAAATCCAATTTGCTTCTCCGCCCTGGAATAACCCGATAAGGCTTAACTACTTCTGGGATTCAAGCTTGGCGCTGATAAAGGTATTCACCGTTCGCAAACGATTTGCCATGGCAGCTAAGGCGTGTTGGGAAAATTCCGGGTTTGCAGCAATAAGGCGATTGAACTGATCACGATCCAGACGAGCCAGCCTGACATCAGTGATGGCGCGCACCGTGGGATTGCCGGCCGTGGCACCAATCATGGCCATTTCACCGATGATCCCCCCGGCGGATTCCTGGCCCAGCACCTCTCCACGCAAACTCAATTCAAGCTCTCCGGAGAGCACCACATACAAAACATCAGCGTTGCCGGTTTCGGACAATACGATGCTGTCGGCCGAAAAATTGTCCGTCTCACTCCATTTACTGAAAAGCTGTTGAATAAATTTCACGTGCTGGTCCTGTGCTGGTTTCCTGGCAAGTTTCACATCCACGGGTGCATTCTATCAAAGCCTGTGCCATTGATCCCAACTCATCATTCTTCCTGGAAAAGCAACTTTGCGGAAAGGCCATTGCCGCTTCAGCCAGTCGCTGATTTCATGCTCCAGACTCACTTCCAGGCCCTTGCCTAGCTCGCTGTCACGGACCCAGAAATAGATTTCCGCATCGAAACCTGTTTTCGGGGTGGGGTAAATATAGACACATCCCAACACCTGGGATTCATCCGGGCTCACCACCGTGTAGGCGAAAGAAGTGCGCCGCTGGAATTCTTTCTGGTGCCAACCCAGATCGATCAGATTTTGCTCGCGGGTCAGTCCGGCGGGCCATTCAGAGTTCCAGATCTTCTGCAAGCGATCGATACTGCTCATAACCGCTTCAAAATCCTTGTCGACATCCCGGATGGTCAGCATGCGCAGGCGAAAGCGATCGCCTTCAATGCCATGTGGCACCTTGAAGTCTTCCGGAACGAATGGAAGATCTGAACCTGCGAGACTGTTGGGTGAAAAGCTCAAGGCAGTCCTTATTGCTCGAATATCATGCGGCTACAGTTACATGCCAGAGTTACTATAAACTGTCGCACGATACGGATCATTGTTTTCATTGGAGCAGATTTGCATGATCAGTAAAACCCTATTGAGCTTGTTGCTGGCCACCACCCTCGTGAGTGCTTGTACCCCGGTTGCTGTAAAGCCGAAAGCCGGCGGCAAGCCCAAAAATATCATCTTCATGATTGGTGATGGCATGGGCTACTCCCAAATTAAAGCTTATCGCTACTACGCCGACAATCCTGCTACTCACATCATCGAACCGCTGCCCTTTGATCGCTACCACAGCGCTTCGGTGGCCACAGAAGCCATTACCATGGATTGTGCGGAGAATAATGAAAGTAATTGTGTCCGTAATCCATACGGGATCACCGACTCGGCTTCATCTGCATCAGCCTATGCCACGGGCGAAGATACTCTGGTAGGTCGCCTGGGTGTTGGCCTTGATGGCCGGCGGCAGGACAATATTTCAGAGCGTGCCCGTCAACAGGGGATAGCCTTCGGGGTTGTTTCAACCTCACAAGTCACCCACGCAACCCCGGCTGCATTTTATGCACATGCCAAAGATCGAAGTGAGGTCGATACGATCGCCGATCAATTGTTTGATAACCAGTGGAAGGGTATGCCTTTGCCGCAAGTGATTCTGGGTGGCGGCACCGACCTGCTGCAACGCGAAGACCGCAACATCACCGCTGAATTCCTTGCTAAAGGCTATTCCCTGGTGAGTGATCGGGACGAACTCGCGAGGAATACTGCGAGCCTCGTGTTAGGCCTGTTTGCACCCATCAGCATGCCACGTGCCTGGGATCGCGCGGCTACCATGCCCTCTTTGGCAGATATGACTACCGCAGCCATCGAAGTACTTGAGAAGAATGCCGACGGATTTTTCCTGATGGTGGAAGGCAGTCAAATTGACTGGGCCGGACATTCGAACGATATCGTAGGCGTGATCAGCGAAATGGAGGACTTCTCGGCAGCAATTGAAGCTGCAATGGAGTATGCCGAGCGGCAGGGTAACACCCTGGTAGTAGTTACTGCAGATCACGAAACTGGCGGGCTCAGCATGGGCCGCGATGATTTATACATCTGGAATCCTCGCCCGATCCGGGGTCTGAAGATGACGCCTGCAGGTATTACTGAAGAATTTCTGGCTGGTGACGAATCTCTTTCTGTTGTGGCTGCACGACATCTGCCGTTCAAATTGACCGAGGATGAGCAACAGGGGCTGGATGAAGCCAAACAGGAAACACCTCCCTACCCGGAATACGGCGTGGATGGCACACAGGCGTATACCCTTCTTAGCCTGTTGTTTGATAAACGCACACAGACCGGATGGACATCTGTAGGACACACGGGTGTAGATGTTCCACTTTACGCGACCGGTCCGGGTAGTGAGCGATTCCACGGCGTGTTGGAGAACGAAACCGTCGGGCAGTTGCTGCAGGAGTTGCTGCTGGGTGATTAGGCTGACCAAATGGCTTTGCACAATAAAACCGAAGACTAATGGCCCTAAACGCGACCATCTATAAAGCCGAAGTCCAGGTCTCAGATCTGGATCGGCACTATTACCAGCAACACAACCTGACCCTGGCGCGTCATCCCTCGGAGACTGATCTGCGGCTGATGGTGAGGTTGCTGGCGTTTTGTTGCAATGCCAGCGACGAGCTGAGCTTTACCCGGGATTTATCTGACCCTGACGAGCCAGCGCTGTGGGCCAAAGACCTGACCGGCCAAATCATTCTGTGGATTGATCTGGGCCAACCCGACGAAAAGCGGATTTTGAAAGCCTGCGGCCGTGCCGAACGGGTACTGGTGATTAGCTATCAGGCAAGCAGCCCACTTTGGTGGAAGCAGATCAAAAGCAAACTTACCCGGGTGGGGAATCTTGAAGTGCTGTACCTTCCCCCGGAACTCGGAACCCTACTGGCAGAACTGGCCCAGCGTTCCATGCAGATTCAATTCATGGTTGAAGAAAATCAGATCTGGTTCTCCCGTGGTGAGGAAAGCCTTCAGCTGGGGTTTGAACGCTGGCTGTAGCAGCGCGCTGACGCGGTATCAATCTGCGTCACACAAACGACACGAAACTGTCACGAACTTATCATCAGTCAAGACTATTTTGGGACCGTCTTTCAGGTCGTTAACTATTCATCCCAAGAGGTCTTCTCATGATCAAACGCAAGTTGCTGGCCGCCGCCATTATGGCCATTACGTGCTCGGCGCAAGCCAACCTCAATACCGAAGGCGACACGGAAGGCGATGGTGACTTCGACGAGTTGCACGTGTTTGGGGCCCGTTCAATATCTATCTGGGATGAAAATGGCGTAAAGCAATCCGACACGGGTGACACGATGGAGCAGGTCACTGCACTTACCCACCCCAATGATTTCAACAGCACCAACGACGAAAATGACTCCTTCGATAACCGCAGCGACGACAAAGGCGCGGAGCCGGAAGGGGTGGCCATCGGAAAATTCAAAGGCCGTGATTATGCATTTGTCAGCCTGGAGCGTATCGGCGGCGTAATGATTTTCGATGTCAGCGATCCAAATAGCCCTCGTTATGTCAGCTATACCAACAACCGGGATTTCCTGGTTGAAGACATTGAAAATCAGGGTGCCGGGGATCTGGGTCCAGAAGGCCTGCTGTACATTAAAGAAGATGACTCGCCCAATGGTGCAGCTATGCTGGTTGTCGCAACAATCTGGCCACGGTATTGGGTGAATTGGGATGCCCGCGCGCAGGCGAGCAACTTTTAGAGACATCACTAGCCAAGCTGCAGTCGGATTCCGCTTGGGCAGAAACTGTAAATACGACTGTGAGCGAGCTTGCAGCCAGGGCATCTTCAGACGCCATTGATTGCACAAAGTGGGACATCTGGGGTCGAAGGAAAGCGCCAGAGTAAAGGCCAGTAGTGGCACAGCACTCTGATTTACTCTGGCGCTTTACTCCGACCCCAAAGCTCCTGCGCCTCTCTGACTCCCAGCGTAGCCGCTTCCCTGATCCAGAAGTCCCGTTGCTGATCCCAGTATTGCTGCCTTTGGGCTGCAGTGAATTTTCCATCCGCGGAAGCCTTCAATAGTGCGAGATACTCCGTGGCCGAGTCATTCAGGCCAACCTCGGCCTTTCTCATCCAGTCCGCAGCCAACTGCACATCATGTGCTACGCCCTCACCGCTACCAATCAGCATGGCCAGGTCCATCTGCGCATCTGCGTCGCCCTCCTGCGCCGCCTTCTGGAGCCAATTGACCGCCTTGGACAGGTCCCGGACAAGGCCACCGGTGCCGAAATAGTACATTTCGCCGAGGCGGTACTGGGCAGGTGGAAAGTTTTGCGCAGCGGATCGCCGGAACCAGTAAGCCGCCTGCT
>JBGTHE010000558.1:0-4797 GCA_041746335.1 Lysobacterales bacterium
ATGATTGTAGATCATATAACGCGATGCTCAGTTGAAGGTGAAAAAGCCTACCGGCCGGCCGGGACGCGTTCGCGCCGAACGGGGACGACTATATCTATACTCGCTTTCCCTCACTGTAATTCCCGTATAAAGTGGCCCCCAACGGCAGGGCTTGCGCCCGAGGATTTACCATGATTCCCGTATTCGGCTCGCAAGTGGGCCAGGATGAGCTTGACGAAATTGCCGACTGTTTTGATCGGCAGTGGCCGGGAAGCGGCCCGAAAACAGCAGCCTTCGAGTCAGAGTTCGCCAGGCGCCTGCAACTTCCCAATCTGGTAGTGCTGAATAGCGGATCCAGCGGACTGTATGCGGCAACGGTGCTTCTCGGCCTCCCTCCCGGATCCGACATCGTGCTTCCTTCATTTACCTGGCTGGCTTGTGCCCACGCTATCGTACTCGCTGGTCATCGTCCCGTTTTTTGCGACGTCGAACTGGACACTGGAAACGTGACAACCGAAACCATCGAAGAGGCAATGACCCCAAACACCCGCGCCGTCATGGTGGTCCATTACGCGGGCCTGCCCGCACGAATGCAGCCCATACTGGATTTGGGTTTGCCCGTGATTGAAGACGCGGCGCATGCGGTGGATTCAAGAATTGGCGCCAGGGCATGTGGCAGCTTCGGCGACTTTGGCGTTTACAGCTTCGACGCGGTGAAGAACCTCACCATGGGCGAGGGCGGCGGCATCACCACCCGGAATCCCGAAATGGTCGAGCGGGCGCATTTGATCCGGCATAGCGGCATCGGAAAGTCCGGATTCGATGCATCGGCCGGCGGTACCGGCAGGTGGTGGGAATACGACATCATGGAATCCTGCCATCGCCTCCTGGTGTCTGATCTGAACGCGGCCGTTGGTCTGGCCCAGTTGCGGCGGCTGGATGCGTTGCAAGCTAAACGCAGACGCATTTGGGAATATTATCAAGAGGCCTTTGCTGACCTTGATTGGCTGGTTCGGCCACTCAATGCGGAGCCCGGGGACCGGCATTCCTATTTTACTTACGTGATTCGAATACCCAACCGTGACCGGGCGGCGGAGGCGCTTTATCAGCAGGGCATTTACACCACGCTGCGATACCATCCGCTCCACCTGAACAGGATTTTCAAGGCCAACACCATCCTTCCCAACAGCGAGAAGCTGAATCAGGAAGCTCTGAGCATACCCTTGCACCCGAACCTTTCCGACTCTGACGTGGAGAAAATAGTCTCGGCAGTCAGAAGCCTCCCAGATACGTGGTGAGTTACCAGCTGGAACTCGCTGTCGAAGTCGCCTTGCTGGTGGCGATCGCGTGGCCAGCCCTCAGGCTGGTCACAAGCAGGCAGTTTTGGGGCGCGTTTCCCAAGGCAGCACGCCTATTGGCAGTCATTCTTGCTGTCGGCGTGGCGGGGCTGCTGGTTGCGATCGCCAGCATGTCTCCCTGGGTGCTTCGCAGTCTTTGTGTAGCCGCGGTGATTGGGCTAATGCTCACTCTCTGGTATGCACGCAAAAACCGTGGCCACAGGCGAAACTGGCCGCCCGGTTCGCTAAGCTTGCTTCCGCTGGGGCCATGGTTTGATCGCGATTTCTTTCGTGATCAGCATCGGCAATTTGGATGCCCATTCAAAACCAACCAGTTTGTCCGGCCGATGGCCTGTTTTGTCGGTCTTGCCGAAGGCCTGGATTTTTTTAGGACACACGAAGAGTCTCTGGCTTCGCCACCCTGGCCCTTCGGACGGTTCATTCCGGGTGGATTCCTGCGGCACATGGCACCGGAGCAGCATGCCAAGACAAAATCGCTGTTGCGCAAGGCGCTGGCCCGTGAAGTGTATGCGCCTTTGAAGCCCGTAATGCGTGAACAGATTCGTGCCGGTCTGACAATCATGGCCGAAGCTTCCGGCGCATCGGGTCTTGCCGGTGTGCCACCCCGGCGGTACCTGCAGCGTACGGTTTTCGGACTCTGGGCACGTATCTTCTTCAATGTCGAGCCAGGCTCTGCTGAAAGTTTCCGGCTCCAATCATTGTTCAAGGTAATCGACATACGCAACCCGGCTGGCGCGTCCGACAGGATGATCAAAGAGGCTCTGGTAGAAATCCAACAGGTGCTGCGCCAACAGTCCACTTACGGGCGTCCCTCTGTCAACGGCGCCCCGGAAAGCTTTCTTGCAGCCCTGCGCGAGCACTGCCCTGAATCGGCCGATGACCCGACGGTGATCGGCAACCTCATCTACCTGATGCATACCACGTGGAGCGACGTGTCCGGCCTGTTCCAATGGTTGATGCGGATGCTGACCGAGCATCCGGAGTGGTCCGACCGCCTGCGTAATTCACGCGATCCGGCTGATCCCGAACAGGACGATCGGTCATTGCTTTCGACCCGGGTAGTAATGGAGACGCTCCGTCTCGAACAAAGTGAGTACCTTTATCGTTCTACCACGCGAGATGTCGCCTGGAGGGGATTTGTAATCCCCAAGGGCTGGCTGGTACGTCTGTGCGTGCGTGAAAGTCACCGCGATCCGGAGGTGTTCCGCGATCCTGAAATCTTCGATCCAGACCGTTTCCTGCACCGGATTTTCACGCGGCGTGAGTACTCTCCATTCGGAGCCGGATTGCGACACAACTGCCTCGGGGAACCGCTGACTTTGATTGTGGGACGAATTTTCGTGGAAGAATTGGCCAGGACGTACGCGTGGCAGACAGTCGCTGACGCCCCCTATGAATTCAGTGGCTGGCGGCATTGGCGACCCAGTTCCCGTTGGCGCGTGCTGATGGCGCCGCTCCAGTGAGTATTCTGATCGCGCCGCAGCTTTCGCCGCGCGTAAGCGTTGTGATGGCGGCATACAACGCCGAACAATTCATTGCCGCCACACTCGACAGCGTGGCGCACCAGAGTTTCGATGACTTCGAGATTCTGGTCATCGATGACGGTTCCATCGACTCTACGGCAGAAGTCGTCCGGCACTTCGCCGCCACCGACTGGCGGTGCCGCATCATTACCCAGGAAAATCTTGGTCCGAGCGCGGCTCGAAATAATGGAGTCGCAGGCACGTCAGGCGAGTTCATCGCGTTCCTCGACCACGATGACTTGTGGCAACCGGACAAGATCGCCCTGCAAGTTGCCTTGCTCGACTCGAGGCCTGAAATCGACGTAGCCATCTGCTATTCCGCGGTGTTGGACGAAGATGGCTGCAGCCTGGGATGGAGGTTAGGCGGTCTTGCAGACGGGAACGTCTACAAGGAAATGATCGAATGGGACATGGTTTCCGGAGGCAGCGTGGTTATGGTTCGCCGGGAAAAGCTCAACTCGGTCGGCGTATTCGACGAAAATTTGCGCTATCGTGAAGATTGGGACATGTGGATCCGCCTGTCGCGCTGCGCGTCGTTCGCCACTGTGCCACGTGTGCTCGTTGGTTACACTCGACGCGGGCAAAACTCCTCCCGGGAATATGAGCGAATGAGCAGGGAGGGCATGATAGTTCTCGAAAGACTTATTACCCAGGATCCATCAATCAGCGCGGCCACGCTGCGCTTCTGTGGCGCGAGGGACCTATTCGCCATGGCCTGCTTTTGCGCTATGGACGAGAACAGCGCCCTCGCGTGGCGTTACCTGGCTCAATCAGTATCCCGCACGCCCGCACCGCTGTTGCGCTCGCCGAGACGGTGGGCTTTCCTGGCCGTACTGACCCTACAATCGGCGCTTCCAAGGTGGGCTTTCCGCCGGGTGTTCGCTCTACTGAGCCGCGCGTCATTCCGCCTGGAACGGGGCCGGCCATTCCTGGAAAGCTCCGCTGGAAAACCGTGAAGCGTACTGCCCAACCCGAACTTTCAATTCTTTTGGTGGCCGATTCCACCGCCGCGGTTATGCGGACACTTGGGTGTTACGGTGAATCTATCGACAAGAGCCGTCTCGAGATCGTAATCGTGGCCCGCAACAGCGTCGAACTTCTGGCTACGCCGATCATCGCGGCAGGTTTTCCCAACGTAAAAATGCAATCGATCTCTGGAGACAGCTTCGATCAGGCGGAGGCACGCGCAGTGGAAGCCGCCACAGCGTCATATGTCGTTTTCGCGCTACCCACCGGTCACCCCAGACCCGGTTACGTTGACGTAATCCGGGCGGCAGTGGTATCGGGGGACTGGTCTGTTATCGGTCCCTGTCTGGTGGATGCCAAGCCGGGAAATGCGCTCAGTTGGGCCGTGATGTGGATATTCCATGCCCCGTGGATGCACCACCCGCCTCGCGGTCCCATGGAAAGTGTACCGGGGCACCACAGCGCGTACAGGCGCGAAGCGCTATTGGATCTCGGTGACACGCTTGCTGCTTCACTTGTTGCGAGTGAGATTCTGTTGGGTGAATTGCGTGCGCGGGGCCACCGGTTCCTGTTTGAGCCGGCTGCCGAAGTCGAGGTCGTCACAGCATCGCGACCGGCCGATTTCATCGGATGTCTTTTCCAGAATGCGCGCCAGTATGCCGCAAAGCGCAGACGGCCCTGGTCCCTGGTTCGCCGGCTGATTTACGGTGTAGGTTCGCCTCTGATTCCACTGGTGCGAATTCTGCGCATTCACCGGCATATCCGACGGGCCGGCTCTGACCGGGTTGCAGCACTTCGCTACCCACTGCTACTGGGTGGACTTGCGGTGAGCGCACTGGGCGAAATGACAGGCTACCTGCTGGGGCCAGGCCCCAATTGGAGGTACGAACACTGGAGCGAGGAGCCTTGACGCTCTAGAATGAATGACATGCCACCAGGGAAAAGCCCACAATGGCTGTGGCCCAAAGGGG
>JBGTHE010000559.1:0-9944 GCA_041746335.1 Lysobacterales bacterium
CGATCTGGAGGGGATTCATCATCCGACCTTGTCACCCGACGGGGCACACCTGGCTTTACTTCATTCCAATGATACGACTCCAACCGAGCTATATATTGCCGGGACAGTTCGAAAGCAGCCAGAGCAACGCATCACCCATTCCCCGCCGCCTGAATTCGACGATTATGAATGGATAGAACCCCGGTACGTGACGTTTAAAAGCCATATTGATGGCGCGACCCTGCACGGAAAAATCCTCGAACCCCGCAATATGGACCCATCCAGGAAATACCCCGTCGTCCTAGGTCCGGTCTATCCCAATACAGCAAGAAAGCGCTGGGGAGACAGGCAGGAATGGCGAGGTCTCAATAACTTGATTCAACAATATATGGTGCTGGAAGGGGGATATATTGTCTTTCAGGTTGATACGCGCGGTAGTTTCGGTCACGGCAACGCACTCCGGGATCAGCTGATTCGTGATTATGGGGGCATCGATGTCGAAGACCTCCACAGTGGCGTCATGTACTTGACCACGCTCCCTTATGTGGACGGGGACCACGTCGGTCTTTGGGGAACCAGTTACGGAGGCCTGATGACTGCCATGAGCATGTTCAAGAAACCCGGAGTCTATCGGGCCGGAGTCGCTTCCTCACCTGCAACCAATGTTCGGCATGCCATGACCGGGCAAGTGAATGTCGCAGGACGTCCCGAAACCGATCCAGAGATTTATGACAAAACGTCTGCTTACACCTACGCGGAAAATCTGCAGGATCATCTGATGCTGATGCACGGTATGCAAGACAGCATTGTCCTTTTCAAAGATTCGGTTCAGCTGGCCGAAAAACTGATGCGAGCAGGCAAGGATTTCGATTTGGTCGTGCTGCCAGCCGCCGTGCACGAATGGTCCGTAAACGACTATGTCGCACGGTACGGATTGACGAAAGTCATGGAGCATTTCGATAGATACTTGAAGGAAGAGTAGTCAGGAGTCTCACCTTTCCGGGCGATTACACGATGCATCGCCCCGACCTAGTCTTTCCCGTCAAGCAGTCAGTTCAAAACTGGAGTTTCCCAGGCTGAGTCTCCGCACATTCATTGTTGGTGGCATTCGCCAGTTCCTACGTGTTTGCCAGGAGGGGAAGCTTACGACACGGCCTGCGGCCGCCGGTAGCCGTTCAATACGCCCTCGATCGCAAGGCCGGCTGATAGCACCAGATCCTCCCGCCCCGGTCCGGCCACCACCTGCACACCAAGGGGCATACCCTCCTGCGACAGACCGGTTGGCAACACGAGGGCCGGCCATCCGGAGGCGTTGAAGGCCATCGCGTAGCTGCCGTTCGCCACCTTGGTTTCGTCAAAAGGGCTGCCCGCAGCGAAGGCGCCGGCCGCATTTACCGGGCAGATCAGCACATCGAAGCCGGACATGAATGTCAGCAACTTGCTGCGCCAGTCATCCAGCCGGGCGAGCGCGGCATCCAACTGTTCCGCTGTGAGCGCCGGGCCACCAATCAGCGCGCCCAGGGTATGTTCGGTCGTGCCTGACGATTCCAGCAGCCGCAACACGGCGGCGCCGCCATCCCAAAAATATACCGGCAGCGTCACATCCAGCGTGGCCTCGATCCCGGTTGGCCGCGCTTCCACCACGGTTGCACCGACTCCGGCCATCGCCTGCGCGGCCGCCTGCACCGCGCGCTGGATCTCGGGTGTGGGGGTCGCGATGCCGTTGTCCGCAAACCAGGCAACTTTCAGCTTGCTCAACTCGACCGCACTTGGCTCGTTCCAGGCCAAAGGTAGTACGCCCGGATCCACGCCGTCCGGGCCCATGATCAGCGGCATCAACAAGGCCAGATCTTCGACACTTCGGGCAAGCGGCCCGAGCTGCTGGAACTGATCCTGGATGCCGCCGAAGGGATAGATATGGCCGGTGCGCGGCACCCGGCCGGCGCTGGGCTTGATGCCACAGATTCCGTTCAGATGGGCTGGAAACCGGATGCTGCCGCCATAGTCGCTGCCGATGTCGAAAGGGGAGCCGCCCGCCGCAATGATCGCCGCCGCTCCGCCACTGCTGCCGCCCGGTGACCGGGACAGGTCGTACGGATTCCGCGTCTGCCCGTAAATCAGGTTGTTGGTATCGAAGGACAGCGTCAATTCGGGGGTATTGGTCTTGCCCATCAGGATTGCACCGGCGTCGCGAAGGTGGCGCACCACGGTGGCGTCGGCTGCGGGAACATGGTTTCGACGGCCGAGGGTGCCGCCGGTGGAGATCATGCCCCGGGTATCCAACGAATCCTTGATGGTCATGGGTACGCCGTGAAGGGGCCCCATCCATTCGTCTCGGGCAGCTGCTGCATCCGCGGCACGCGCAGCGGCCAACGCTCCGGCGCGATCCAGTTGCACGACTGCATTGATGGCCGGGTTGACTGTCTCGATGCGGTCGAGGCAGGCCATCACTACTTCTTGTGAGGAAACTTGCCGTGCTCGAATTGCCCGCACGAATTGGCTCGTGGTCGAGTAGTACATGGGCTCCTCGAGCGCAACTACTGAACGACCACTGGCGAAAGACGTGCAACCCGGCAGAGCCAGCGACAACGCGCTGAGTCCACCAATCATTAGCGCTTCGCGCCGAGTGAACCGAAGGGCTTCAGGCGATTTGCTGGTGCCAGTCCGGATGTTGGTATCGCTGGACTCAGGGAAAAACATTGTCTCTCCGTTTCGTCTCCAAACTCCAGTCTACGGGCCGGAGCCTAACTCTACATAGGGTAATTCAAGCTTTTTAAGCTGCTCGTTCAGCGCAGGCACATCGTTAGTCAGAATGTTATCCAGTATTTCGAATTGTTCCTCAATTCGCTCCAGCAGATCAGCATAGACTTCCCGGGATTGGCCGGTAGGAGCCCGGTCGGAATTGGCTACCGTTCCCATCAGCAAGCCCAGTTTGTTGTCCAGCTTAATGGGATAATGAAATGCATCGGCCGGTCCTTCCATTCGAGGTTCCGTAAAGGCGTTTTCAATCTTGGTGAGTTCTTGCTGAAGCGCGACAATTCTGCTTTTCAGCTCTGCCGAGTCTTCCATCCTCTCGACTTGCTTGCTCACCTGGTCAAGCACATCGCGGATGGTGCGAAGCGATAGTACTGCTTCACTTATATCCGTCAATGTGTCGCGCATTGCCATATGGAGCTCAAATTGGTCCTCTAGCTCACTCGCAGGAAAGGAGAGTCGCGGGTCCGCCTCAACGGTAAGCGCTTGAGTCATCACCATTCCATCAACTTCCAGCGTCACCAGGTAGTCTCCTGGCAGCGCCAGCGGCCCTACCGGAGGTGACTTGGGGCTATGCCAGAACACAACCCTGCCCGGTATCCCCTTGGCACCGGGATAGCGTAGATCCCACACAAAGCGATGCAACCCTGGTGTTTCCAGAAGCGATGATGAACGGCTGTAAGCAGCGCCTGTATCCTCGGTATCTGGAAAGGCAGTGGTTTGAATGGTAATCGGAGCTTGTTCCAGCACGGGTTTACCTTCACTACCAGGATGCCCTTGCTCGCTCCGAAATGCTGTCGCGCTTGAGGAGGACTCATCGCCGCTTGTAAAACGCCTTATCACGACACCATTGCTGTCTGTGATTGTCAGCGACACAGTTTGTTTTGGAGTTGAGCTTAAGGAGTAGTAAATGATCGCCCCGGGTGGGGGATTTTTACCGACGGGTGTTGTGGGAACAGAGAAATCGTCACGGATGCGATAGGCAGACTGGGGTTCAAAAAGATGAGCCGTGGCCGCAACCGCTTCTTCTGTCATCTGTCGTAAAGGTGACAAGTCGTCCAGAATCCAGAATGCCCGACCATGTGTAGCCAGGACCAGATCGTTAGCCTTAACCTGCAAATCATAGATGGGGGTCACCGGCAAGTTTCCCTGTAATGATTGCCAATGGTTGCCGCCGTCGAGAGAAAAATACATGCCCAATTCGGTGCCAAGAAACAGAAGCCCCGGTCGCTCGGTATCTTCCCGTACCACACGCACTATGGAGTCTGCAGGCAGTCCGTTCGTGATCAACTTCCAGCTTGAACCAAAATCTTCGGTCTTGTAGACATAGGGTCCATAATCGTCCCAGTCGCGTCGATTAACGGCTAGATAAGCGGAAGCCGGATCATGCGGTGACGCTTCGATTGAATTGATGTTACTTTCCTCAGGCAGGATGTCGTTCCCTGGAGTAACGTTCTTCCAATTCTCGCCGTGATCTACAGTCAGATGTATCAGCCCATCATCGCTTCCAACCCAAAGCACGCCCTCTTGCTCGCTGGATTCGGCTATGGCATATATGGTTCCGTGAACTTCGGTGCCGACGTTGTCCCGACTGATGGGGCCACCGGAAGCCTTTTGCTTGGATTTGTCGTTGTGTGTCAGATCAGGACTTATCACACTCCAGTTCATGCCGTCATCAGTGCTCCTGAAAAGCACATTCGCCCCCACGTAGAGCGTTTGCGGATCGTGTGAGGAAATGATCATTGGAGAGGTCCACTGAAAACGAAATTTGGCATCTTCCGCACCGTGCCCAATGTTCGTTTCTGGCCAGGGGTCTACCGACTGGTTGCGCTGAGTGCGATGATCATAGCGCGTAACACCCCCATCCGTGCACCCCGCATAAACGTAATTGTGCGTGCGCTTGTCGGGTGCTGCCCATCCCATTTCGCAGCCTCCGACCGTGTACCAATCCCGTTGCGTTATACCGTTCCAGTTACCGCGGCTCGCAATAGCGACCGTTTCCCAATCCTGTTGACCGCCATATATGAAGTAGGGAAATCTATCATCGGTCGTGACTCGGTAAAATTGTCCGATGGGCTGATTGTCGTCTGATCTTGACCATGTCAGCCCGCCATTAAATGAAATGTTTGCTCCGCCATCATTGCCACTTATCATGCGACTGGGATTATCGGGGTCGATCCACAGGTCATGATGATCGACATGATGCACTTTCAAGGGTTTGAAGCTCTCGCCACCATCCACTGATTTTTCGAGATTGATATTCATGATATAAAGTGTGTCGGCGTCTTTGGGATCAGGTATCACGTCCATGAAAAACCATGCTCGGCGCCACAACGCACGACTCGCATTGATATGTTTCCAGGACGAGCCGGCATCGTCGGATCGGTAGAGACCACCCTTTTCCGCTTCAATAATCGCATAGACACGATTTGGGTCGGCTGGCGATGCGGCCACGCCGATCTTTCCAAGAACGCCCTCAGGCAAGCCCGAACCTGCAAGACGCTTCCAACTTGATCCCCCGTCAATAGAACGATAAAGCCCACTGCCCGGGCCACCACTCACCAGCTGATGCGGGTTGCGGACAACTTGCCAGGTTGTGGCATAGAGGATATCGGGATTGTCCGGGACGAAGCTTATATCGTACGCACCGGTCATGGAATCAACAAAAAGAACTCTTTCCCAAGTTTCGCCGCCGTCCTTCGTTCGGAATACACCCCTTTCTTCATTAGGTCCAAAAAGATGGCCAAGTGACGACACAAAGGCCACATCAGGGTTATCTGGATGAATGATGACTTTACCAATGTGCCTGCTGTCCGACAGCCCGACATGCCGCCAGGTAATACCTGCATCGACAGATTTGTACACTCCGTTGCCGTGTGCCACATTGCCTCGCGGATTGGAGTCTCCGGTGCCGACATAGATTACATTTGGATCGGTATCGGAGATTGCGAATCCGCCGATCGCCGCTACCGGTTGACCATCAAATATGGGCATCCAGTTGACACCGCCATCAGTCGTCTTCCATAAACCACCCGCGGCGGCGGCGAAATAATAGGTTGATGGATCGCCTCTCAAGCCTTCCACCCTGTTAACTCGTCCGCCACGCATAGGCCCTACCAGTCGGTACTCGAGCCCGCGCAACATATCTTCTGGGATGGGCATTTGAGCCGACACCAGTGGGCTCAAGAACAGGGAACAAAGACCGAGGCAGCAGATCGCAACAATTGGCTTGTGATGCGGGAATCGGAATCTCACTGCTCACCTCTGGGTTTATCGTTGCTCTGACGTTACTTGTTCCGGTGAAAATCTTAAAGGTTATGTCAAACGGCTTACCTCATGGCATACGACAGGCTGATGCCGTAAATCCGAGGTGGACCAAATAACGTTCTTGCCGGAAGAAATGACGAGCCCACACCAAAGTTCTCACTAGTGTATGTTTCATCAAAGAGATTCCGGGCAAATGCAGAAACTGTCCACTTCCCGTCTTCTGATAACACGCCAAGGTTCAGGTTGACAAGCGAGTAGCTTTCCCCTTGTGCACCAATGGCATTTCTGAGAATGAATTCCTGTTCACTCTGGTAACTGTAATCCAACTGGGCGAAAGGGTGAAATCCCTTGATTGAAGAAGTCGAGTTGTAGCTAACCTGTCCGGTAAAAGTCAATTCTGGCGTGTGTGCCGGGGTGTCACCTGCAAAGTTTCCTGAAACAATTTCACGTTTAAACATGTAATTGGTTCCGGCTTGCAAGGTAATCTCATCTGTGACCAACCAGGAAAACTCGGCTTCCGTTCCAGACAATTCAGCATCTCCCGCGTTGGTAAGAACGACAACGCGAACTCCTTGTCCGGAGATCGGGTCGATTCGGTCTACAGCGGTTGCCGCCTGAAAATCTTCCCAATCGTAATAATATCCAACGAGATTGAATAGAATTCTTCCATCGGCAAGAGTCGACTTAAAGCCCAATTCGTAGGCGGTGAGTTGCTCAGACTCAAAAGGCTGCAACTGCGGGATCGAAAACGCAATTGCTGCAGGAAATCCACCGCTTTTAAACCCTTGATTGACGTTGGTATAAAGCAGCACGTTTTCAGTGAGCGAATAATCGACCCCTAAACGTCCACCAAAATCAGAATTATTGATGTCATCAGGGTTGAATCTGGGAATTGGAACTGGGCCACTGCCCAACAACGACCCTGTGAAGTCAAATCCTTTGTCCTCATCGGTATAGCGCAAGCCTGCGGTCAGATTCCAATCCTGAGCGAATCTCCAGTTGATTTGCGAAAAGGCAGAAATCCCCTCGGTGTTTTGATCATACGATGTTGTGAATCTTCCTGAAAAGGAAGCATGGTCGCGAAAATCTGCAATCGTCGTGTTGGCTATGTCGTCGTTGCTGTAAAAAACTCCAACGATCCAGTCAAAATTTCCCCAGGTTTCGTCGGAAGCAAGGCGCATTTCCTGCGTGAAGCTTTCTAAGTCATCAAATTGAAGGACCTCGTTCGTATTGAACGGTGCGCCACCTTGATCATTTGGAACGCTGCGGGATAAATCCCGATATCCCGTTACCGACGTTAACTGCGATCTGTCGAACTCATAAGTCAGGATTGCGGAAAAACCACCGTTTTCAGAATCAATCCGGTTGCCCAGGCCGAAATTTGCCAAAACGGTTCTGGCATCCGGATTGGGATCGGATAAAACTAATCTCGGTCCTACCGGAGTACCACCAACTGCAGTTCGCACCTGTCCAAACGACGCGCACTCATCTTCATTTCTGATTCCAGTGAATACAAAGGAACAAAACTGTGTCGGGTTGGCTTTTTGTAAGTTTCCGCTATGCTTAAAGGCAATAGCCTCTGAATCATCGGTCGCATAGTCGCCTACTACCAGTGCCTGAAAACGTTCCGTTGGTTCCCACAAAAATGACAGTCGATATGCCTTTCTATCAACCTCACCATTGTTGCTATCCACTCCGGGGCCGAACAGGGCTTGATCAAGAACTTCAAGTGTCTGCCAACCCTTTGCTTGTTGCCGGACATTAACCGCAAATCGAGCCGACAATGTTTCAGTCAAAGCTCCTCCTGCTGCGGCGTCAAATTCAATTCCATCAAACGAAGTAAATTCGAGGCGGCCGCGAAGGTCAGTTTCCTGACTCGGCTTATTTGAAATCACGCGTATGGCGCCACCCGTTGTATTGCGTCCGTAAAGTGTGCCCTGGGGACCTTTCAAAACTTCAATTTGCTGAACGTCGAAAATGCTTGAGCCGAGCAATATATGGGATGGGAGAGGAACTTCATCAAGGTAAACCATCACTGCCGGGTTTTGATTGGAACTGACCGAATTCATACCTATTCCGCGAATCGTAAATACCGTATCCCCCTCCGCAACCGAGCTTGCGTTCATGGTAAGGCCAGGAGTGAACTTGACTACGTCTCTCAGCGTTTTTACCCCAAGTGCTGTGAGCTCATCCCCGGAAAAAGCTGTTATGGAGATAGGCACATCCTGTATGTTCTCAGCACGTTTCTGCGCTGTCACTATCACCTCTTCCAGCAAAGATTGCTGAGCGGTCAAAATTGTCGAGGTGAATAAAATGACTAACCCAAAGGCAATCGTGGCCACAAGAACTTGAGAAGACCTTGCTCTGCCCCGATTGACTGACTCGATTCCGCCTATCATTCAAATTCTCCTAGTAGTTTGAACCAGACTTCTTTTTCGTTCTTGTGCGAACGTATTACGCAAAGTCGCTCACACACAAATTCCATTTCAAGCGCTACTCGACAACATCAGTCCATGGGCAAACTGCGGCAGCATTGCGGCTCTCTCAAGGACCAAATCATGAAGCCCCCAGCTTCGAGTGTTTGCAGTACTGAAGTGATCCTGAATATATATCCAAAATCACACAATTACAATATGGGCCTGTGCGATGCGATGGGCTAGTGCCAAGCAAGTGTGGTGTCAACCCAAAACGTTAACGTCCTAAAGGCAATCGCGTCAGGGGGGCTACTTGTAGCGAACGCCTCCTTTGATTACAACATAGACTCGCTTCAATGCGTGTAGGTCGGCTAAAGGATTTCCGGCAACAACAATTACATCAGCAAGTTTCCCCACTTCAATCGTACCGAGTTCTTCCTGCAAACCCAGAGCCTCTGCCCCGTTACGAGTCGCTGCGATGATCGCATCCATCGGCGTCATTCCGCCCTCCACCATGTGTCGATATTCCGTTGCGTTGGGATCTTCCTGCTGAAAATTAAGGAATGAAGGCGTGTCCGTACCCAGCGAAAACCTGGCGCCGGCACGGATGAACCGCCGCATGTTCTCATGCGAGACAACGCGGCGTTCTTGCATTTGTTCGTAGGACGGCCCGGACAGACCGAAGGTATCACCGCCTCCAGCAAGCCCTTCGAGGGTTGCTCTATCACTTTGATAGATGGGCAAACCAGCGTAATCGGGATTTCGCTTATTGAACAACATTTTGTCCCGATAGCGCATCAGCAGCCGATATTCTTTCGGCTCCATGGACATGATGAAGAGCGTCTCATTGAAAAAATGCGGATCCTCTGCGTTTTCCGCTCCGGTTACCATGACACGCAACAAGGTGTCGACGATCACATTTTTTTTAACATAGCCGCGAATAATATCCTCGTCGATCAGGAAATTGCCGTAGAAAGGATGCTCAAGCGTGTCGATCTCAAAATCCAGCATTCGTCGAAGGCCTGGATTGTGGGCGCCAGCATGAACGTCAATGATTTTGCCGTGACTATGAGCCTTGTCAATGATGTAACGTAACTCTTCATCGGAGAAATCATTGCTGCCATCATAGATTTCATCGGACATGTACAACTTCCAGTAGTTGTACTCCGGGCCAAGAAATCGGTCGGTTGATGCTTCGATGTCATCCATGACATTGTAAGCGAAGTCATTCCGCAGCCATTCCACAGCGTCCGGCGGCGTATTGTTCTCTTTGGTGTAATGCTCGAAATGCTGCTTACTCATGAACAGGGCACCACCCAGGAATATCCTGGGGCCGGGAATTTTTCCAGCATCGATATCCTTTTTAACTTCGAGAATGCGGCTGGATGGCCCGCTGGTTTGTCGCATGCTCGTAACGCCCTGCATGAGGTAGACATACGAACGTTGGGGCATGCGCGTAAAGGTCTCTTCCCAACGCGCGCGGAGAATTTCCAAAGGTAAGTCCGCCGTTGGCGCCGGATACAGCGGGTT
>JBGTHE010000560.1:0-4516 GCA_041746335.1 Lysobacterales bacterium
ATGTGCCCATGCGGCGTGTTGAAGTAAGATCATGATCTTCGTAGACTGGCCCGATGCCGCAGCGTAAAGATTCCCGGGGGAAACCTGCATCACCCCCGCCGTCCACGCCACGTAAATTGCCCGCCGACAAGCCGATCAAGACCGGGGCAGCACTTTTGCGCGGCAGCCGGGTGGATGAGAAGCTGTTTCTCAGCCGGCGGCTGGCTCTTTTTTTACTCGTAACCCTCACTTTCATCGCCTTCGCCAACGCCTGGCCGAACACCCTTACCTTCGATGACAAGGTATTTGGCGCCAGCGATCGCTTTGCCAGCGTCGGGCCGGCTGACATGTGGCGCTTTTTCACCGAGGATCTCTGGGCCGCCAGCGCTTTTCACTCCGGGCTCTACCGACCCCTGCTGCTGGTACTGATCACCATCGAGACGTGGGTGTTCGGAAGCTGGGTGGCCGGCCATCACCTGGTCAATATTTTTCTGCATGTGCTGGCAACCGTGCTGGTCTACGGCTTCGTGCGTAACCTGTTGATCGCCTGGGGCGGCCGGCCTCGCATCTCTGACCTCAGCGCCCTGCTGGCAGCGGTGATCTTCGGCGTGCACCCCGTCCACGCCGAAGTGGTCAACTCGATTTTCAACGGTTCCGAGGCCCTGGTCACCATTGGAGTGGTGCGCGGTCTATGGTGGTTTCTGCGGAACCGGCAAGCTCACCCGATACGCGCCTGGTCAGGCCTCAGCGTGATTTACCTTCTGGTTCTGCTGTGCCGCGAAAGTGGCGCCGCCCTGCCCGGGCTTGCCGTAGCCATGTTGTGGCTGTCCAGTTCGGAGCCCTGGCTGCGGCGCTTGCGCCAGTGCCTTCCGGTCGTTCTGCTGGTGATACCGCTGGGCATCTACCTGGGTTTGCGCGCTAATGCCCTGCAGCCGAAAGGCGCGATCGGTCCGCCTGGCGTGGTGATCGAGTCGACCGTAACCCCACCCGAGGTGGTGGAGCAGACCGCAACCCCGCCCGAGGTGGTGGAACAGACCGTAACCCCACCCGTGGTGATAGAGCCGACCGTAACCCCACCCGAGGTGACAGACTTGCCAGAGGAGGATCAACCGGAAGCCGCGGAAGTGGCCGTGGAGGACGAAGTGCCACCAGCCGCGGAAGTCTCCCTGGGGGCGGAGGCGGACGCACTGGAGAAATTGCGAAATACGTTCAACCTGTCCGGGCACGGCGTGAATTTCGGCCCACAGCGGATATACCAGGACCTCAGCATGTGGTTCGAGGGCTGGAAGCTGATGCTTTGGCCGCACCCCTTGCAGATTTACTACGATTGGCCGGATACGAGTGCGTGGCTGGTGTTGACGACACAACTGGCACTTGTGGTCGCGGCCATAGCGGGCTGCTTTGGGAAATTCCCCGGACCCCTTGCCGGTATGGCGTTTTTTTACCTGGCCATCCTGCCGTCGAGCCAGATTCTCGGAAGCGGTGTCACCTTTGGAGGCATGGCGGACCGCATCCTCTATTTGCCATCAGTGGGCCTGGCGATCATTCTTGCGGCGATCTTCAGTTGGCTGTTGCGCCGATTTGGCCCGCTTGCGGCGGTAGCCCCGGTAACCTTGATCGCCTTGATCATGCTCCCGCTCGGCTGGGCGCGAAACGCTGAATGGAGCAATGATGTCGTACTGTTTGAGAGCACCTACGAGAAGCTGAACGAGAAGGAAATCATTCTCCACACCTTACTTGCAGCCTATCTGAAAGAAAGGAGGTTTGACCGGGCGGTTGAGGTTTGCGATAAGCATATGTATGTCCCGCGCAGCCACAAATCCCTGGGGGTTCATTGTGGTACCGCCTATGGTCAGGTGGGGCGCTGGAGCGACGGCGAGAAAGCCTTCCTGCACGCCACAAAGCACAACGACTCGCGGGTCTACGCTCATTTCAACCTGGCCATGATGTACATCCATCTTGGCCGCAGAAATGAGGCAACGCAGCAATTCGAGCTGGCCATAGCGGCGGAGAAATGGGCTTTCATGCGGGAGTATTTTACCGCGCTGATGTTGATGAAAATGCATCCAGGCGAGCGCGCAAAATTACTGGAAGCCAGAGCTCACCTGGAGCGCGCCCTACAATTACAGCCACAGCACGAAATGTCTCGCCTGGAACTGGACGAGCTCAATGCCCGCCTTATTCCACTGAAAAGGAATACCAATTAGGAAAAAACCTCTTCGACGAGTGAGTTCAAAATACGGTTACGCGGTCTGGTTCAGCCGTCCTTCCGCCATACGCGCTGGCCATCCAGCCAGGTTTGCAGCACCTGGGTGGTGGGTATTTCAGAAACTTCAACCTTCATCAGGTCGCGATCCAGCACGATGAAATCGGCGCGCTTGCCCACTTCCAGCGAACCGACCTGATCCTCCATGAAAGCGGCCCAGGCTGGGTCGATGGTGAAGCCCCTGACGGCTTCCTCGCGGCTAAGGGCCTGGTTTGGATACCATCCTCCTTCCGGACTCCCCTTCAAATCCTGTCGACTGACGGCTGCGTAAATGCCCAGCATGGGGTTGACCTGTTCAACCGGAAAATCAGAGCCCAGCGCCAGCCGCACACCGGCATCAAGCAATGCCCGCCAGGCATAAGCACCCTGTATGCGTTCCGCGCCTACACGGTCTTCAGCCCAGTACATGTCACTGGTGGCGTGGGTGGGTTGCACGGAGGCAATAATGTCCAGTTCCGCAAAGCGCTGGATGTCATTCACAGCAATCACCTGGGCATGCTCCATGCGGTGCCGCCCCGGATTGTCCGGAAATTGAGGTAACTCACTGGCAAAGGCATCCAGCACCTGGCGATTACCACCATCTCCAATGGCGTGCACCCCAACCTGTAAGTTACAGGTCAGCCCTCGCCGAATGGCCTCGCGCATTTCCTGATCACTGACAAACAGCAAACCACGCGTGCCGGGCTCGTCGCTGTAGTCCGCCAGAAGAGCTGCACCGCGGCTGCCGAGGGCGCCATCCGAGTAAAGTTTCATGGAACGGGCGAGCAAACGTCCGCTCGGGTGTTCCGAATATCCGTTGGCGCAGAGTTGTTCCAGCGCTTCTCCGACGCCGTCAATCATGGCGTAAACACGAACGCCGAGATTTCCCTCATCAGCCCGCTGGCGCAATAACTCAATCTGCTCCCAACTCAGGCCGGCATCATGAACACCGGTCAGGCCCAGGCTGAGCAGCATTTTTGTGGCTTCATCGATGGCGCCCTGCAACCGTTCAGCGGAGAGCGGCGGCACCCGCTGATCCAGCATGGCTGTCGCACCATCAATAAAAATGCCAGTAGGTTTACCGCCTGCATCGCGTTGAATTTTTCCACCCTTTGGCTGCCAGTCGCCGCTAAAATCCTGATCAAGAGCTGCCAATGCTGCAGAGTTGCCCCAACCGGCGTGCCCATCAATGCGTTCCAGCCACACCACTCGGTCCGGAAAGGCAGTATCCAGATCTGATCGGGTGGGAAACTGTTTTCCGGGCCAGTCGTTCTGGTCCCAGCCCCGACCAATCAACCAGTCATCTTCCGCCAGCGTGCTTTCAAAAGCCTGCAGACGCTGGATCACCTCCTCGAGGTTTTGTGCATCCACCAGGTCGGCACTGGTCAGAGATTTGGCCAAACCAAGAAAATGTGCATGGGCATCTATCAATCCCGGCATCACGGTACGGCCTTGCAGATCGTGCAAAATGGCATCGGGATGCGCTTCGAGCAATGCTTCGGTCTGGCCAATGGCCAGGATTGCACCCTGGGCCGACATCGCCATGGCGCCGTTTTCCCACACGGTATTGTTGGGATCGACGGTGTAGATGATGGCGTTGTGCACCAGTGTTACTGCAGCTGCTGCAGCTTGCTCTGATTCGGCCTGGGGTTGGAACTGGGGATCGGCCTGGGGATCGGCCTGGGGATCGGGTTGGGGCTGAGCCCCTGAATCAACAGGGGGATCGCAGGCTGTTAACAAAATCAGCAGCAAAAAGGCAAAGCCCGATGGTGAAATAAAACCAGCAAAGCGGTGCCGTAAAGGGGGTGGGCGGTTTATCATCAGCTTATGTCCGATTTCGATGCGAATATTTTTGAGACAGTTTATACACCCACAGAGTTGAATCGCGAAGTGCGCGTGCACCTCGAGGCAGGGTTCTCCCGCATCTGCCTGGAAGGTGAAATTTCCAATCTGGCCAAACCCGCTTCGGGACATCTGTATTTCAGTCTCAAGGATGACGCAGCCCAGGTTCGGTGTGCCATGTTCCGTACCTCCGCCATGCGCATCACAATCAAACCGGCCAACGGCATGCAGGTTCTGGCCCGCGGCCGTATCAGCCTGTACGAGCCTCGCGGCGAATACCAGTTTATCGTTGAAAGCCTTCAGGAGGCCGGTATCGGTTTGCTTCAGGAAGCTTTTGAGCAATTAAAAAAGAAGCTGGAAGCTGAAGGTCTGTTCGCGGCCGATCGCAAGCAGGCTTTACCCCCATTTCCGATGAAGATCGGCGTGATCACCTCGCCCAGTGGTGCGGTG
>JBGTHE010000561.1:0-2738 GCA_041746335.1 Lysobacterales bacterium
TTGGCAGTTCACTTGATCGAGAGCATTGAGGAGCGCCCGGATGCAGATCCCCGTCAAGTGGAGCGGGCTTGGTTAGCCGAGGCCAATCGGCGATATCAGGCCTATCTTCAGGGCGAAGAGAAAGCGATTCCGGCGGACGAAGTCTACTCGGTACTCCGGGCAGATGATCGTTGAAGGCCGTAAAGTTTCTTCAATCCGCGCTTGAAGACATTCGCAGAGAGAAGAACTACTACCGAAAAATCGATGTGGAGTTGGCGCGCCGGTTTCAGGCTTCGGTTGAGGCTGCTGTAAAAGCTGCTGCCACACGACAGCTCGCGATGCAGGTTCTTGAACCTGAAACCTTCCGGCGTTGGCCACTTGAAACTTTCCCGCATGGCATTCTGTACCGTGACGAGGACGATTTCATACTCGTTCTTGCAGTATTCCACCCAAAACAAGAGCCAGAAAAATGGCAAGAACGGGCGCGCGAATAATGATCGGCTCCCAGGAGCCTCCCACGAATATGAGCGGCCTCGGGCGCGATGAAATCCGCCCCGAATCCATAACCATCTGGATTCCCCAACTCCCACTAAGCTAGACTCTGGCGCAAAATAACGGGGAAGCGGAAAGCCTAGAGCATGGAACAGCGAGCGAATTCTCCGGCGGCAGAATCCACCATCACGCAATTCACCGCATTGCTGCTGCCCGTGGCCCTGGGCGCCTACCTGCTGATTACATCCACCACCGACCTCAGCGACTCGATGTGGCAGTTCGATGCCAAGCGCATGTTGCAGCTCTACCTTATGCCCTTCATGTTTTTGTTCACATTAGTAATTCCCAGCCTCCGCCGAGCGTTTATTGAACAGGTAGCTCGCATCCCACGATGGATGGCAGGGGCACTGGCGATGATGTTCGCCCTGGGTGTGATTTCCGCCTGGCACAACAGCACATCCACCATGGGCTTGGCGTACTCGCTGGCCGATGTAGCCCTTTTGTTCCTGATAATCGCTGCAGCGTTTACCATCGCAGCCTGTCGAACCGTCGCAGGTGAAATGTTTGACAAGACGCTGCTGGTACTGGTCGCCATGGTTGGCGTGGCCGTTGGCCTGCAGGAGCTGATCGGAGTGTTGGCAGCCTGGAATGCAGGTTTGGAGTTTCATTTCCGCATCTCTTTACAGCACTTTTCCTGGCCACGTTTTTATAACCATGTGCAAAGCTGGACCATTCCTGTTATTGCGGCATTGCCCTTTTTCTTCCCTCGCAAGCCCCTGGTCTGGGCGCTCTGTCTGTTGTCTCTGGGCTTACATTGGTATGTGGTTTTGGCAAGCGGCGGTCGAGGAACCGCATTGGCCGTTAGCTGCGCAATATTGATAGCGGCCATTCTCTGGCCAGCAGCCCGTAAACAATGGTTGTTGACGCATTCTGCTGGCTTGCTGGTAGGCGCAATAATTTTTGCACTAGTCGTCTTGGGCAACAGCCAGCTGAAGCAATCCAATGCAGGGTTGATTAACGGGCAGAACATCCAGCAATCGCAGCAAATGCTGGATAAAACTGAAAGCGGAGAATTTCTTGGGAGCGTCACCGGCAGCCGGATGACCAGCTCCTCAGGTCGCACTGAAATGTGGCGCGGGTCCTGGGAGGACACGAAAGCACAGCCCTGGCTGGGTATAGGCCCCATGAACTACGCCTGCAAAGGGCCGATATATCGTGCAGCCCATCCGCACAGTTTCCCCATACAGTTGGTCAGCGAATGGGGCATTCCGGCATTTTTACTTCTACTCTCAATATGCCTTTATGTTGCGTTCAAACTAGCCGTCTTTTTGCGCCAGGCTGGCGCAGTCAACAACTTAGATAGGCGCATTCAAGTAGCCTTGGCGGCCGGATTGATCGCAGCAGCCATTCATGCATGTGTGTGCGGCGTTTTGATCATGCCAGCCAGCCAGGTTGCGGGTATTCTGATCAGTGGTTGGTTGCTGGGTAGCATAAGTGCCTGCAATCATTCAGTTGAAAGCTGGTGGGCCGATACCCATTGGGCCTCAAATTCCCCGCTCGTTCTGGCTTTGATTATTTCAATTGCGTTTCTGATATTTGCCAAACAGGAAAGCGACATCAGTGAAATGCAGCTGGCAGCTACGCCCCAAATGGATCAGCTTATTCCCCGTTTATGGCAAAACGGCAAGGTGTGTCGGCTATACTAATAAAAAATTAAGCCGCAACTTGAAGAATGGAGTGGTAGCTAATACGAGGATAGTCGAAAAGCGCCTTTGTGAGTAAGAAACTGACAGTAATTGTCACTATGTGACGTATTTTTGTTTCTGCCACCAATAACCGACCATCTCATTCTCATCCTAAACCCTTGAATGTAAGACTGTCCTTATGAGTGGCATTGTATTTGCATAACTGAACCAGCATCCCGAATAAATAAGGGACTAACCGCCGGGGCTTTCTGTCCCGTCTTTCAATACCAGGAGGGTACCGTTGTGAAGAATACCAAAGGTTTTACATTGATCGAACTGATGATCGTAATCGCGATCATCGCAATTCTGTTGGCTCTGGCTCTGCCGGCCTATCAGGATTACGCCATTCGTGCGAAAGTAGGTGAAGGTCTGAGTGTTGCGGCATCCGCCAAGCTGGCAGCTGCCGAGACCTGCCAAACTGAAGATGCAACCGCATTCAGCCCAACAAACGCCAACACCGGCTACACCTGGACCACCGACAGTGAGTACGTTGGTGACGTGGTAATCGGAGGTTCATGCTTA
>JBGTHE010000562.1:0-2846 GCA_041746335.1 Lysobacterales bacterium
TCGCCCTGATCGAACTCGCCCGCCAGAATTTTCTGCGCCAGCGGGTTTTCGATTTGCTGCTGGATCGCACGCTTTAATGGGCGTGCGCCATAAACCGGATCAAATCCCGTTGCACCCAACATGCCCAGAGCTGCATCAGTAAGCTCCAGACCATAACCGTGCGACTCCAGCCGTTGCGACAAAAGCTTCAGCTGGATCGCTGCAATCTGGCGAATTTCGGCTTCATCCAGAGGATGGAACACAACGATTTCGTCGACCCGGTTAATGAATTCGGGGCGGAAATGCTGGCCTACCACTTCCATGACCGAGGCCTTCATGGCCTCATAGTCAGCACCTGAATGGGCCAGGTCCTGAATCCGGCCCGAGCCGAGATTGGATGTCATGACAATGACCGTGTTGCGGAAGTCTACCGTGCGGCCATGGCCGTCAGTGAGGCGCCCATCATCCAGCACCTGCAACAGGATGTTGAAGACATCGGGATGGGCTTTCTCAATTTCGTCAAGCAGGATGACCGAGTACGGCCTACGGCGCACTGCCTCGGTCAGATAGCCGCCTTCTTCGTAGCCGACGTAACCGGGAGGTGCCCCGATTAATCTGGCAACGGAATGCTTTTCCATGAACTCGGACATATCCAGCCGCACCAGGGCGTCCTCGGTATCGAACATGAATTCGGCCAGGGCTTTGGTCAGTTCTGTTTTTCCCACGCCAGTCGGGCCGAGAAACATAAAGGAACCCATGGGGCGTTTAGGATCGGACAAACCGGCGCGCGATCGACGAATGGCATCGGATACCGAAGTAACGGCTTCATCCTGGCCAATCACGCGCTGGTGCAGGAAACTTTCCATGCGCAACAATTTGTCGCGCTCGCCCTCGAGCATGCGGGATACAGGGATACCCGTCCAACGCGAAACCACCTCGGCGATTTCGTCTTCTGTCACTTTATTGCGCAGCAACTGAAACTGCGTCTGCTCGCCCTGCTCGGCAGCCTGTAGTTGCTTCTCCAGTTCCGGCAATCGGCCATATTGGATTTCGGACATGCGCGCCAGATCCTGTGCACGGCGAGCCATTTCCAGCTCTGCCCGGGCACGTTCAATTTCCTCCTTGATATGACTGGTACCCTGCACGGCAGCTTTTTCTGACTTCCAGATTTCTTCCAAATCAGAAAACTCACGCTCCAACTCGGCAATGTCGTCTTCCAGCACTTCCAGCCTTTGCCGGGAGGCTTCATCGGTTTCCTTTTTAAGCGCTACACGCTGGATTTTCTGCTGGATCAAACGACGCTCCAGCCGGTCCAGGGATTCTGGCTTGGAGTCGATTTCCATGCGAATCCGGGAGGCGGCTTCATCCATCAGGTCGATGGCTTTGTCGGGTAATTGCCGGTCGCTGATGTAACGGTGAGACAAAGTCGCCGCTGCCACCAAAGCGGGATCGGTAATTTCCACGCCATGATGGACTTCGTAACGCTCCTGCAATCCACGCAGAATGGCGATGGTGTCTTCTACCGTTGGCTCGCCTACCAGAACCTTCTGGAAGCGCCGTTCCAGCGCTGCATCTTTCTCCACGTACTTGCGATACTCATCCAGAGTGGTAGCGCCAATGCAATGCAATTCACCACGGGCCAAAGCTGGTTTCAGCATATTGCCCGCGTCCAGCGCGCCTTCTGCCTTTCCAGCACCAACCATGGTGTGCAGTTCATCGATGAACAGTACGACGTTGCCTTCTTGCTTGGCGAGATCGTTCAGCACCGCCTTCAGGCGTTCTTCAAATTCCCCGCGATATTTTGCCCCGGCCAGCAATGAACCCATGTCCAGCGACAGCACGCGCTTGCCGCGCATGCCCTCGGGCACTTCACCATTGACGATGCGCTGCGCCAGCCCTTCCACGATGGCGGTTTTACCCACACCGGGTTCACCGATCAGCACCGGGTTATTCTTCGTGCGACGTTGTAGAACCTGGATGCAACGACGAATTTCTTCATCGCGGCCAATCACCGGGTCCAGCTTGGTCTGCTCGGCCCGCTCGGTCATGTCGATGGTGTATTTTTCCAGTGCCTGACGGTTTTCCTCGGCATTGGGATCGGTTACCTGTTCGCCACCGCGCATCTCGTCGATGGCCTTTTCTATGGCAGCGCGGTTGGCTCCGGTTTGGACCAGCAGCTCGGCCAGCGGGCCTTTGACATCAAGCGCTGCCAGTGGAAAAAATTCCGAAGAGATGTACTGATCACTGCGTTGCTGTGACAACTTGTCTGTGACGTTAAGTATTTTAATCAGATCATTGGACAAGCTGACTTCACCGGCAGCGCCGCTGACTTTTGGGAGGTTGTCCAGACGCTCGCCCAACTGGGAGCGCAATTGGCTTACTCGGACGCCAGCTTTGGTAAGCAGATGGCGCGTTGAACCGCCCTGCTGGTCGAGCAGGGCTACCATCAGGTGCGCGGGCTCTATCTACTGGTTGTCCAGGCCGCTGGCCAGGCTTTGCGCATCTGACAGGGCTAACTGGAACTTACTGGTCAGTTTGTCCATTCTCATGTTGTGGTCCTCAATTTTGCGTGGCCGCAGTGGCGGCTGATCTGGCTTCTATTTGAGGGTTTTTTGCTCTGAATTCAATGCTGGTGACTGACAGAACCACAAACTCCGATATGGCACGGAGGCCGGTTTGTCCAACGCTGATGCATTTCGTAAATAGCCCGATAGCGGTAAGAGCTTCCGATTCTGGTCCTTGGCCCTGCGGGCTGCCCTCGGTCCTCGGTCGTTCCGGCGACCGGCCCGAAACGCTTGGATCGCTCTCGTGCATCCTGCACTCCGCGATCTGTGAACATCCCTGTTCAAATGCTCGGTCGGGCCTGT
>JBGTHE010000563.1:0-8382 GCA_041746335.1 Lysobacterales bacterium
GATTTCACCGATGGTGTCTTCAATCTCCAGATCAAAGTAATCTACAGTCACCGTCAATCGATTGATCGAAATGGGCGTAAAGACCACACCCACAGTCATGGTATCGGCTTCTTCAGGCGTAAGATCCGGATTGCCACCCGACACGAATGTTCCTGGATAACTGTCTTCTGCCTGAAATACGCCGATGACGCCGGGGTCCAATCCCTGGATCAGGCACTTTTCACGATTGCCGCTGCCCACCGGATCGTTGCTGGCGGAACAAGGGTCCGTCACGCCCAGAAAAAACGCCGAGCCGAATTGCTCAACCTGCTCCGTGAAAAGATCGGCATTGTTCGGCGCACGCACGCTTTGCTGCAACATGGCTCTGAACCGGATGGAGTGGTTCAGCCGCCAGTCAAAGCCTGCCTTCCAGGTGTCCGTTGACCCTGCATTGCTGTAGCTCGAATAACGCCCACCCAACTCCAGTCCCAGATATTGGCCCCCGCTGCCCTGGTCCACCAAAGGCACCACGGCTTCCGTGTAGACTTCCCACACCCGCTCGGTGCCATTGATGGATGAGTTCGCCTGATAGCCAAGTACATCGTCAGAAAACAGCAGATCATCAGCTTTGAAACTTGCTTCATCACTGCGCCACTCGGCACCAAAGGCCATGCCGACCGGGGCGGCCCAGGTAGAGAAAGGCTCGCCGGAAACCACCGCAGCCGCCAGCAACTGTTTGCGCTGGGTGATATTTTCGATTTGGCCGACGGACAGGAATGAGAGCCCTTCGGAAGAGATGCGGTTCGGGCCAAACACGTCCAGCGCCACGCAACCTCCAGTGGGATCAAAACAGGCACCCGTCGCCGGATCCACCAACAAGCCCTGCTGGAAGCGCGAGCGGGATACGCCGTTCAACGCCATTTCAGTTTCATCCGCATCGGTATAACTGAGCCAGGTATCGAGATCCCAGTTCTCACCCAGGGTGCCCCTAAGACCAGCTACCACCCGCGCGTAATCCCGTTCCTGCTCGATGATCCGTGGGCCGAAATCGCTTACTCGCTTAAAAAATACAAATCCCGCAAGTCCGGGCGCGATGGTCAGCTGTTGCTCAAAAATCGACGCAGTTTCGGGGTGCAGCACCGGGTTGTCGGTATTGACCAGAACGAAGGCCTGGGCCGGAACCGGGGCGAGATTGTTGGCAGACTCGTTGCGCGTGTAACTGGCTTCAAAATAGCTTTCGAAATCACCGCCGACGGGAATCGTTCCGAACACCCCGGCGGTGTAGCGGGTCAGAGGCGTCTGCAGATAGGTCACCGGCGCAAAGTTGTAGAGATCATCGGGAAATACGAAAGCGCGGGGAGAGCCATCGGGGTTGAAAGTCAGCCGATCAACCCGCCCATTACCCAGATCAACGCGGGGGCTGCGAACCTGCCCTGCGGGCGTGGAACCGCTGCCACTCACAATAAGCTCCCCTGCCAGAGTGTCCAGATAGCTCTGGCGGGTCAGTTCCCGCTCGCTGGCAAACAGGGGGTCGCGTTCATAGAAGCCGGCGAAGAACGTGACATGACCGTCCAGTGCGGCAAGTTCCTGGCCATAAGTCAGGTTAAGGTCAAAGATGTTCGAGTCACCTTCTTCTGAGATGCTGTAGGAGCTGTCGACAGCAAAGCCTTTGAAATCGTTGCGGGTGATAAAGTTGACGACACCGGCAATGGCGTCCGAACCATATACCGCAGAAGCGCCGCCGGTAATGATCTCAACGCGTTCGATGAGTACGCTGGGCAGGTTGTTGACATCCACTGCGCTGTCGACGCCGGAGGGAGCCACCCGGCGGCCGTTCAGCAGGACCAGGGTACGGTCGGCGCCCAGGCCGCGGAGGTTCAGCCGCGAAGTGCCATCGCCTGGATTGTTGGAAGTACGCCCGTAGTCCGGGCTGAGCTGCGGCATCCGGTTCAGCGATTCCTCAAGGGTGGGCTGGCCGGAAAAATCAAGCATGTCACGATCCACGGTGACCAGCGGACTAGAGGATGAAGTATCCCGTCGCTTGATGCGCGTGCCGGTAACGACAACGACTTCCAGCGCTTCCTCTGCGTTCTCCGATTCGGTCGAGTCAGACTCTGCAGCAAACAACTGGCAAGGCAAGCCGATCAGCAGGCTGATGACCAGGCATGAAATCCGGAATCGCTGTGTTGCCATTGAATCGCCCTTCCCGAGTCCTATCCGGGGTCCATCAAACTATGAACTCCCAGTGAGCATACGGCAAGCGGGGGCGCAAATCCTGCTTCGCAGGCTAACCTGTGTTGCCTCCCGGCGCCTACTCACGCCTTCCGGATTCAAGCAACCCGTGGCCCAAACATGATGATGGCCATGCCCAACAAACAGAAACTTACACCGACCCAGTCGAATGCCGTGGGACGGACTGAATCCACAATCCAGAGCCACATCAGAGCAACACTGATGTAGACGCCACCGTAAGCAGCATAAACACGGCCAGCAGCTTGCGGATGAAGCGTAAGCAGCCAGGCGAACAGGGCAAGACTGAGGGCCGCCGGTATGAGCAGCCAGGCGGATCGTCCTTGTTTCAACCAAAGGTAGGGCAAATAGCAGCCTACGATTTCCGCAACCGCGGTCATCACGAACAATCCAAAAACTTTGGCAAGCTCCATTTATTGGTCTTTTTGCCCGCTCGTAAGCATTACGATTTTCGAGCTCCTAAAAATTTTATCACCATAAGTACATGCTCGATTTTTGGCTCATGATATTAAGTTCATAGCTTTCCAGGCATGGCGCTTGCACCAGGCCACAGCATACATGGAGAGGTAGCAAGTCAAGACAATTTCCAGACTCGAGAACAGGCTCTAGCCGGGAGCAGGGAATGCTCGTTTGAAAGTGAAAGCTTCACTGCTGGGCCCTCGATCTCTCAAACTGTTCAACTTTTGGGATGCCTCTTCAACAGACGGCAAATGACCTGCGGGGATCCACCAGAGCACCATATGGGCCTCCGCCATCGTGTGAAACCACTCATGCTTGCGCCGCAAGATCTCAATGTGCGCGGAATGATAGACGTACTGGCGTAACGCCTCCATAGAGTCCCACACGGACATGTTGACGATATGGTCAGTTCCGAAGAAATCGATTTCTGTGGCGTTTCCTTCCGGGGTTTGCAACCGCCAGATGAACCCCGGGGACTCATCCGCCAAAGCATTGATCCTGTCCAGGTTGGCCACGAAATCAGCAAGCTGCGGTGAATCTATGGGAGCCATCATTCTGGCAATATTCAGTTGCGCGATATGGTACTGGTTCAAAGTTATTTTACCGAAACACTAAACCAGTCGACTCGAGCTAAACCCGACGATGAATGTGGAGTCCAGTGTTTTAATCTTCGCGTATGCATACATCGTAACTTCGCGCCGATTTCCCTCGTTTCAAGTCTGTTTCAAGCCACGAACGCAGCGGACCAATGGCTTCTCCAACCACGTCAAGTTGCAAGTCGCGACCGCAATAAGTGGCAACCCTTTGAATTCTGGGCAAACGGGTGCGAGAGAAGGGGCAACATACCTCATTCGCCGTCTCCGGATGCCAGGCCAACAGGGCGCATTATGGTGTTCAGTTCCTGCGCTTTGACATGCAGGGCGCGCGCGCCCTTGTCGCCGCTAAACGCAAGATAGAAATCCAGCCCGGGAACATAGAGAACCTGGAAGTCGGCCGGGTAAGCGTCGTATTCAAGACCCTCGCCCCAGCGTATCTTGAAGCCACCACCCTCCCCGGCAGTTATTGTCACTGCGGGAATTGCCGGTGCAAGGTAAGTGCCCGCAACTTCGGCCGGATCTATTTTGGGAATGTCCACGAACGCGACAGAAGTGTCCACATCCGGCGGGTGGCTTGCCAATGCGTTCACCAGTTCCCGCTGCAAGATCGCAATCTTCCACGCCGGCAGCGTGCTATTGCTGACAAACGCTAGCGTTTCATTGCGCTCGCGATCCCAAAACAGGAAGCTGTGAAAACCCACATGATGCCCGCTGTAGTTGCACCTTATCTTGCGATCATCGCAATACCAGCTCAGCCCGGTGACCTGCAAGGGCAAGCCTCCAACGATGAGTTGTTGCTGGCCCGCTTCGAACACTGGTTCCGGCAGCGCAGAGCCACTCGCATTGGCACTTCCCCAGCGCACCAGGTCTGCCGCTGAGAAGTAGAAATTGGATCCGCCGAGGAAGCCCTCACCGTCAAGTGCATCATGGGGTTGCCAGGTTCCTTCCCGCCAGCGATAACCTACGGTTCGAACGCCCTCCCAATCCGCCAGGCGAGCGGGTCGCGCGAAACTGGATTGCAAACCCAGGCGAGAAAAGAAGCGCTCCTTCACGAAGTCTTCGTAGGATTGTCCGGTGACGCGCTCGATCACCAGTGCAGCCGTGTCGAAACCCAGATTTGAGTATTCGTATTGCGTACCGGGAGCGAAAGACGGCTGCACGGCTTGCCTCGTGACGATACGCAGCATTCCTGACGTAGTTCGCACCTCATCCGGCTTGAAATAATCATCGAAAAGCTCGTAATCCAGGGGCAGCCCATTGCTGTGGGAAAGGAGCTGACGCACGGTAGTCTGGGGGTGCGGGTATTCGGGGACATATTCCTGAACCGCTGCACCAAGTTCGATATTGCCGTCGTGTGCAAGCCACAAGATACCGGCCGCGGTGAAGGTCTTGGCCAAGGATCCTCCGTCGACCGGCGTATGCGGAGTGAAGGCAACCCCGACAGCGTGATTTGCCATCCCAAAGCCGCGCGCATAAACAATCTGGTCACCGCGCGCCATGACAATAGCGCCACTGAATTCATGCTCCGCTACAAATGGGGCCACCAGCGCGTCGACCCGATCGGTCAAATCACCGGTGCTTGCTGTGCTGGTGGGAGCAATAGGGACCGTACAAGCCGCCAGGCAACCAGCAAGGACGCTGGCCCAGGCTCGGTGACTAACGGAGCCTCGATGCATCCACTCTATTCCTCTTCATTACCAACGCAAGCGAAACGGGCGTCCAGAGCCGAATGGCAGGACATTGAACTGTGACAGTGAACCCAGCAGTGGGGTTGCCGTTCAAAAACCAGACTGGATGAGCGTGCCATATTTTGCTCTTACCTCCAGACAGGTTTCTGTCGATTTCCCTGGCCAGGAAAATCGCAGATTTCCTGGTGATCAGGTGCCAGCTCCTTGTTGTACTTCAGGATCTCTGGGTGCATCTCACTCTTCCTACGTTCATCCTTTAGATTGGCGAGGCTTGCGCTTTTGATGGACTTGCTTTAGTTCAAGATACCGGGTGTCATTGCGCGCCTTTTCCCATGCGGCCTGGAAAATATTGGCAGATCGCTGCTTTTCTGGATCATGCGCCTCAGGAAGTTCATCGCCTGCATCGTCGTACTTTCTTCCGCTTCGATGGCGGGCGTAGCGGCGCGAACGGGTATAACCCATTTGCAAGAATTTGCGCGCCATATCCATGCCGACAAAGTCATCTGCCGCCCGATACGCCTCGAATTGTGCGTAGATTGCTTTGGCCGACACCGTTGCGATTTCAGGCGTTTTGAACCTCCAGAGCGGAAGCAACTCGCTTTTGTAGGGCTCTACGGTGAGTACCCCCCGCTCGCCGCGCCCGATGCGATAGCACTCCGGTTGCTTCCGGTAATCGACGGCAGGGTCAGCGAAGCGTGTCATCCCTTGCCACCTGGCGTCGACGGGCAAGACATCCACACCGCAGTCACGCGCGTTGCTCAATGGCGACGCCCGCTTGGCAAAGTGGGCAGCGGTCTGGCTCCCATAAAGGTAGCTCTTCCCGGGTCAAGCCCACAACCGGGGTTGACCGTTCAATGAAGTACCGCTCTCCGCGGTCGCCGAGCAACAACAGGGCGGCCACAACCACGGTCTTTGCTCCGAGGCTATTGAGCTCATCGACGGTTGCCCGGGCGGAAGAACCGGCGCTGATTGCGTCGTCCACCACGGCGAAGCGCTCGCGAGAGGCCTGATTACGCACCCCTGCGGGCAGGCGGTAGGTAACGCTGAACAGTTCTGATGCTGACTGATTCGCTTCGCGTTCCGTGAAATAGAATCGCAAGTTCAGTTTGGCTGCGATGGATTGAGCAACGAATGCGCCACCGACGAGAGGGCCGCATACGGCGGTTATCTCGTAGGGACGTAGTTGGTTAGCGGATGGGGCGCACATGCTGTAGTGCCAGCGCAAGCAGACACACAATAAGAAGAACGCTGAACTCGGAGCCGTTGCGACCCAAGCCCACTACGAACCAGCCAGCTTTGGCATGAACCAGTGCAATGCCCAGGGTGTAGATGACACTGTGAATCACAGCCAGTGGAGCAACCCAGCGACCAACCAGAAGCAATATAGAACTGATGATTTCGAGGGCGGTGATTGAAGCTGCCCAGTAAAACCCGCCAGGGAAGCCCAGAGAGTCGAGGAATGAACCAAAGGGTGCAACTCCACCAGCGAGCAGACGGGCCCAGCCATGCGCGGCGATGATGCCCGCGACAGTAACCCGGAGCAGTAGCCATCCTGTGCGTGAGCGAGACTCGCTGGAACGAAGGACGGCAGGAAGTTGGATGTTGGCCATGAGGAATTACCGAGCTAAAGGGTTTTTCAGTTATAAACCTAAAAACATTCCGGTTGAGCAGATAACCATTCGGTCGCAGCATCAAGCATTAGAGCGAGGAAATCAACGTCATCGACACCCTGAGCTACTTCCCGCTCTGGATGGAAGCTCATGTTGCTTAGCGGCAGATCTGCAAGCGCCTAACGAACCGGTACAGGGGCGGCGCGTATCGTCGCGGCGGCAGTGTTGAATGAATTTTCAGCCATGTGCTCCACAGCCGACTTCGGCGGAATCTTGGACGGCATGCACCGCCTCGAGCCGGTAAACACCATCATGGTCAGCCGCGAAGCCATCAGTAGCTTTGCCCTCCGCCACGCCTGATGCCTCGATATAGATAGGTTGGTAGGGCTGGCCTTTGGCCCGCGACAGCTCGGCCGCCCTGTCACGAAGGGGTTGCAGCAATGCATCGTCCCCCGTAACCCAAAATGACTGCTTTGATTCACAGGGTTGAAACGTCTCCACCTCGTGGCCCCAGGAGTAGTGCCCGCGCAGCTGCAATGAGGGTGTGTTGACACAACCTGCCGCGGATGCAGAGACAATGGCAGCGAGGGTCAGTGCTTTGATGAGCATTACTTTCGCCTGAATTAAGCTGAAACGCGAAACGTATTGTTTCATGTGATTGAATTGCCAGGCGACACTCTTATTGCCGACCGAAGCGCTTGGCTGACGAAGCAACGACCCTAGCCCGCTCAATCTCGCGATCTCTCGGCGGACTCAATGTGAACAGCGACCCGATAAGAATGGTTGCCGCTTCAGTGACCTGGTCCACCGATTGATTAAATGCTGCTTCATTCACTTTTGATGGAGTGTTGAATCCACTCAGTTTGCGAACAAACTGCAAGGCGGATGCCCGGATCTCATCAGCCGACGCCGGGGGGTCAAAATTGTATAGCGTCTTGATCTTTCTACACATAAAACCTCCAAGTCCGGGGGTAGTTGATGCCGAAGCTTGCTGCCACAACGCCAATCCCCACTAATGCCCCGGTCCAGACCTGGCTGAATGTGTTCATCTGCTGAGTTGCCGGAGCCATATTTCCAGGATGAGTATAGCGTTCGCTGGGATTTTGCCAGGAATACCTTGCTCTCGATAGGCGAGATGTGGGCTGGCTTTGACTTTCCGGTAACCACCGACCTTCATTCCAAACAGAGAATATTCGATGGCGGCAATGGCTTGGCGTTTACCGAGAACGCTGGTGTGATTGATGAGAATTTGCCCATCCATTTCAGAAAGCATTTCTGGCGGCCAATTCTCCCGCTCTATGACCTCATTAAATGAAACTTCCTCGCCTTTATTGAGGAAAGCGCGAAGGTTGTAAACCGCGCGGTCACCTTTCGACGCTGCCTCGCCAACCCCTTCAATTTCCTCCAGGAATGTAAGACCCGAGATGTCTTTCACGAACCGTGCGCCAGAGCTAAGCCGTGCCGGTGAGTGAGGTCGGCTTGATCGAATTGTCAGGCCGGCCGGAGTGCTCCCAGCGCCAAACCACTCCATCTTCAGGGTCAATCACCTCGCCACCTTGTTGAAAACCACAGGACCGGAGCACCGAGGTGGATGGACCAGGCTTCGGAAGCGTGTGCGCGCGAGCACAGCTCGCGGCGGATGCGTAAGCGAACTCGACGAGGCGCGCAGTTGCTTCTTTAGCAAAGCCTATTTCGCGGTGGGCGGGTTCAATCATATATGCAACCTCAACCGTGCCTGACTCGTCGGGTGGGCCTTTGTAGCCGCAGCTGCCCACAACATCACCAGACTCGCGCTCTACG
>JBGTHE010000564.1:0-8673 GCA_041746335.1 Lysobacterales bacterium
GCGTGTCAACAAGCGCTCGAAATCCAACCGCTTCCTGGTCGATGGAAATGTGCTGCCGCAAACTCTGGACGTAGTCAGAAACCGCGCATCCTTTCTCGGTATAGAGCTGGTACATGGCGATGCCGCGGAGCTGATCAATGAAGGCGAGTACTTTGGAGTGTTACTGCAGTATCCCGGCGTAGACGGTCACGTTATTGATCCCACACCGCTTATCGCCAAGTCACAACAAGGCGGCGCACTCGTTGTTGTGGCAGTTGACCTCATGAGCCTCGTGCTGTTGACACCACCTGGTGAAATGAATGCGGATGTCGTGGTTGGGTCAGCGCAAAGATTCGGCGTGCCCATGGGCTACGGTGGACCCCATGCGGCATTTTTTGCCACACGGGAAGATCACAAGCGTTCGCTTCCAGGCCGGGTAATCGGTGTTTCACGCGACAGCAAAGGTCGACTTGCGTTGCGCATGGCCCTGCAAACCCGTGAACAGCACATACGCCGCGACAAAGCCACCAGCAATATTTGCACTGCTCAGGCGCTGTTGGCCGTCATCAGCGGAATGTACGCGGCCTGGCACGGCAAAGATCGCCTTTTGAAAATCGCTCAGCGCATACACCGTCTGACCAGCTTGCTGATCAAAGGACTGGAATCCGCTGACATTCTGCCAATCAACAAAAGCTGGTTTGATACCGTGAGCTTCAAGCTTGATGTCAGCCAGGCCTCAGTCATCTACCAACGCGCACTGGATGCAGGAATCAACCTGCGTATGGACGATTCCGGCCAAATCTCAGCCAGCATCAATGAAAAAACCAGCCGCGAGCATATCCAATTGTTGATCAGGGCATTTCTACCTGATAACGACCCCGATCTGCTTGATCTTGACCGTTCATTACCCGCCGACTTTGCTGCGATACCTGAAACCCTGCGGCGCAGCAGTAGTTTTCTGGACCACCCAGTATTTCGACTGTACCACGCTGAAACCGAAATGCTGCGGTATTTGAAACGTCTGGAGAACAAGGATTTATCGCTGGCGCATGCGATGATTTCTTTGGGCTCCTGCACCATGAAGCTGAATGCTACGACCGAGATGATTCCGATAACCTGGCCCGAATTCAGTGATATTCATCCCTTCGCGCCACTTGATCAGGCCGAAGGCTATCAGCAGCTGTTACGTGAACTGGAAGAAATGCTGATTGCCTGCACTGGCTATGATGCTGTTTCCTTGCAACCGAATGCGGGGTCGCAAGGAGAGTATGCCGGCCTGCTCGCCATCATGCTGTATCACCAATCCCGAGGAGACCAGCAGCGGGATATTTGCCTGATTCCTTCTTCGGCCCATGGCACCAATCCTGCCAGCGCAGCGATGGCTGGCATGAAGATAGAGGTAGTGAAATGCGATAACCTCGGGAACGTGGACCTCGACGATTTGCGCAATAAAGCTGAGAAACATTCAGCCAGGCTGGCAGCGCTCATGATTACGTATCCCTCCACTCACGGCGTGTTTGAGGAAGACATTCGCGAAATCTGCGCAGTGGTGCACCAACACGGTGGACAGGTTTATCTGGATGGCGCCAATCTCAATGCCCTGGTAGGTTGCGCTGCTCCTGGTAAATTCGGCGCAGATGTATCACATCTCAATCTGCACAAAACTTTCTGCATTCCCCATGGCGGCGGGGGTCCAGGGGTGGGACCGATTTGCGTGGGCAAACATCTGGAACCCTTTTTGCCCGGTCACAGCGTAGTAAAAATGCAGGGAGCTTTTGCCGACAACCCGGCAGTTTCGGCTGCACCCTGGGGCAGTGCCGGCATTCTGCCAATTTCCTGGGCCTACATCGCCATGATGGGCCGGGATGGCCTGACACGGGCGACCCAGGTAGCGATACTCAGTGCCAACTACATTGCCAAGCGCCTCGCGGGTGCTTACCCGGTGCTATACACCGGCCGGAATGGCCGGGTAGCGCACGAATGCATTATCGATTTGCGCCCTTTCAAAGAATCCTGCGGCATCAGTGAGGAAGACGTAGCCAAGCGGCTGATCGACTTCGGCTTCCATTCACCGACCATGTCGTTCCCGGTGCCCGGCACTTTGATGATTGAACCGACCGAGAGTGAATCTCTGGCAGAAATCGATCGCTTTATTGAAGCCATGCTATGCATCCGGGAAGAGATTGCTGCTGTTGAATCTGGTCAGTCTGATCGCGATGACAATGCGTTGCGCAATGCGCCCCACCCGATTGCAGACCTGGTGGGCGACTGGAATCATGCGTATAGCCGTGAGTCTGCGGCCTACCCGGTGGCCGGACTTCGCAGCAGCAAGTTCTGGGCGCCGGTCAGCCGGATCGACAACGTGTTTGGTGATCGTAATCTGATTTGTTCATGCCCACCCCCAGAGGCCTGGATTACGACCAACGAAGACTAATGAAACTAAACTTCATCGCCCAGTATCAGTTCCTCGGCAGGTGCACGTCGATTGTAATGCGATGACATGACCCGGCCATATGCACCGGCGTTGGCAATCAACATTACATCGCCTTCACAACATTGTGGTAACAAGCGGCTTTCACCCAGTACATCACTCGACTCACAAATAGGCCCGACAATGCGGTAGTTTTGATCCGCCTTTACCGTCAACCGGCTGAGATTCACTATGTCGTGATAGGCACCATACATCGCAGGGCGAACCAGCGAGTTCATACCAGTCGCCAGGCCCACGTAATGATAGTGCCCTTTGTCTTTCAATTGATTAACCCTGGCCAGTAAAACACCAGCTTCCGCCACCAGATATCGTCCTGGTTCCAACCAAACGCGGATATCGGTGCCCGCCAATGCTTCAGTAAGCATTCGATCCAGGACTTGCAGATCCAGCCGGGACTGAAGTGGCCTTTCCGGCACACCCAGCCCACCACCCAGGTCCAGCACTTTTACTTGTGGGAATTCCGGCAGTACCTTCATCAAGCGTTGCAATTGCTCTTGCCAGACCGTGACGTCAGTCACGCCACTTCCGGTGTGTGCATGCAATCCGGTAATCTGAATATCATGGGTCTGCACAACTTGCTGAATAGCGTCGATGTGTGACAAGGAGATACCAAACTTGGAATCCTTGCCTGAAGTGATAACCTTCTTGTGATGTCCGTGACCACTTTCCAGATCCAGCCGCAGAAAAATGGCGCTGTTGGCGAAAATTTCGGGCCATTGTTGCAAAACCCAGGCGTTGTCTACCGTAATCGTAACGCCGCTCGCACGGGCCTCAAGATACTCCTGGCGTGATGCAAAATTAGGAGTGTAAAGCACATCACCGGCCCTAAGGCCAGGGACAATTTCCAGGACATGGCGCACTTCGTTCATGGACACACATTCAAAGCCCAGGCCCTCAGCGGCCAGCGTTTTCAGTATTGCCGCGTGATCGTTGGCTTTAACAGAATAGAGAATCCGTGCCACCGAGCGCATGCCTTTAAGCCTGGCTGCCGCCTGCCGTACTTCAGCCAGGTTATAGACAAAAGCGCATTCACGTTCACCCAGAACTTGTAACAAATCGGCCTGGCGGTGGTGCCACCAGGCGGTGGTCGACTCGGTTTTGTTGTCCCGTTGATTCAATTCAGTCCAACTCGGGCCAAATTCCACCCGACCATCCGCTTGCGATGAGATCAACAATTGGTGAAGTTTTCTCACCAGAATGTCCGCATGATCGGGATCTACCACCAAAGTCAGATTTAAATCATTAGCCGATTGAGTCACCATATGAACATGACGGTCCTGAAATACCTCCAGTGCTGAAGACAACCGCCCCAGAATCGTGCGAATGGAATTGCCAACCAGGCTGATGGAAACGCAATCCCGGTGGAGTTCAACCCGGCACAGCTCCGATAATTCATCCAGGAAACGGTCAAGGCGTTCACCATCGACGTCAGCGACAGATTCCGGATCAAGGCTAACTGTTACAGCAGACTCAGAAGTTGAAACCAGATCGACAGAAAAGCCATGTTGTTTGAACAAAGCAAATGCATCCGCCAGGAAACCAGCCTGCTGCCACATGGAGGGGTTCTCCATGTTGATCAGAACTATTCCCTTACGACTGACCACCCCTTTTACCTGGGCCTGGGCCTCGCGGTCTGCAGCGCTGATCAGGGTTCCGATGGCGCCGGGCCTGCCAGTATCTTTTATGTAGAGTGGTATGTTGTGTCGCCGAACGGGTTGGATGCTGGGTGGGTGCAGAACTTTGGCCCCCATGGAAGCCAGCTCCTGAGCTTCGCGATAACCCAGGCTGTTGAGTAAGCGCGCATCCGGTACGACTCTTGGATCAGCAGTAAACATGCCGGGTACATCGGTCCAGATCTCCAGTGCAGTCGCCTGCAAACGGGCCGCAAAATAGGCAGCAGATGTATCTGATCCACCTCTACCCAGCAAACAGGTTGTTCCATCATGGCGACTGGCAATAAACCCTTGGGTAATGTGCAGATCGCCCTGACTGGCTAGCAAGGCTTGCACATCTGGCTCAGCATCATCCCCGCAGCGCACTGCCAGGGGATTGCCGTCTGCGCCGGGGGTAGCATGCAAAAAATCCCGGGCATCCTGCCAACAAATACTGTGTCCTTGGGCGCTGAAAGCCAGCACCCCAATAGAGCTGGATAACAATTCGCCAAAGGCCAACAATGCAGCGCGAGCTTTTGCGCTCAATGGAAATGTGCTGCTGGTCACCAGAGCTTGCAAAGAGTCCCAATGCTTAGCAAAGAGCTCGTCCGGCTGTGATTGCAACGCTGTCATCAGGTTGAGATGTCTTGCTTCGATTTCAGCCAGCAGCGAGTCCTGTTGTTGCCGATCACCGCTCTCAGCCAACGCAGTCAGCAAATTGGTGACACCCGATAAAGCAGACACCACCAACAAAACCCGGCAACCCTGACTACGACCTCTTTCAGCCTGCGAGACTATGGTCTGCCAACGTTCGTAACTGCTGACGCTGGTTCCGCCAAATTTCATGACTACCCAAGGCAGGGCAGCACTGGTGCACTCACTCATTTACTCTCTCCCAAAACAAAACGGCCTCCGCTGTGGAGGCCGTTTTTTTTCTTTTAATGTGGCAGCGGATTCAGGCGGTGATTGTTGCCCTCATCTTTTTAAGTGCATTTGCTTCCAGCTGGCGAATCCGTTCTGCTGAAATACCGTATCTGTCAGCCAATTCCTGCAGTGTAGCCTTGTTATCCTCCTGCAACCAACGGCAATGAATGATGTCCCGGCTGCGCTCATCCAACTCGTCGAGACCGGCGTACAACAGGGTGTCGTTATGATCACGGAAATCATCTGATTCCGCTTCCAGCCCCGGATCCTGCAATTCACTTTCCAGGAAAGCTACCGGGGCCACATATGAGTTTTCGTCATCCGAATCTGATGAAAGATCGAAACCAATATCCTGGCCGGACAATCGGGATTCCATTTCAAGCACTACTTCCGGTTTCACGCCAAGGTCTTTTGCCACCTGGTTAACTTCATCACTGCTCAGCCAACCCAAGCGCTTCTTTGACTTACGAAGATTGAAAAACAATTTACGCTGGGCCTTGGTAGTTGCCACTTTGACAATACGCCAGTTGCGCAGAATGAACTCATGCATCTCGGCGCGTATCCAGTGAACTGCAAATGAGACCAGACGAACTCCGTGGTCTGGATCAAACCGCTTTACTGCCTTCATCAGGCCGATGTTGCCTTCCTGAATCAGGTCGCCCAAAGCCAAACCATAACCGGTGTAACCTTTTGCAACATGCACTACGAAGCGCAGATGTGCCAGAACCATGCGCCGCGCTGCTTCCAGATCTTCTTCCTCGAGAAACTTCCGGGCCAGATCCTGCTCTTCTTCCAGGGTCAGTATAGGCACCTTGTTGACTTCCTGAATGTAGGCGTCAAGGCTGCCGGTCCCGGCGGGAACCATCAAGTGACTGGGTACTAATTGTGTGCTCATTTGTCCTCCTGGGCAGCTCGTAATGCTATCACAAACTGCCATCAATTTGAAAATCAGAAATCGTGAGAAACCCCGATGCAAGGCCGTTTATCGGGCATTTTTCTCCTTCTGATGGACCACTACTGGGGCCATAGGCCCGAATACTGGTTTTTACTGCGATTTTTGACCCTGTCAGGGATCGAATGTTCCTTTTTCTTTGATTGTTTTTGCACAGTACTTTACAGCCGAAGGAAAAGACCCTCGCGCGTTAACTGGCGCAAATATCTTTGAACCGCAATCCAGGCGCCCAACCAGCCCAATACCCCACCAGCCAGAAACATGTACAGGACTTGCGGAATACTCAAACCAGCAAGGCTGAAGCTATTGCCGTATGCGTCCATCAGGCTGGCCAGAGGGGCACGCAAATAGGCCAAGCTAATCTCGAGCAACACCAGGGCGAAAAAGGCGCCCAGAACACCGTACCAGAAGCCAGAATACAAAAATGGCAAACGAATGAATCCGGGCCCGGCACCGACCAGACTTAGGACTTCAATTTCGTCAGCCCGATTACCCACATCCAGGCGTATGGTGTTGGCAATAACTACCAGCACAGCCAGCGAAAACATAAAACCAAGGACACTGACAAAGGCATCTCCCAGGCGTATCAAACCTGCCAGCCTTTGTAGCCACTTGGAGTCCACCACCACCGATTCCACCAGCTCCTGGCCTTCCAGCCAGCTGGTTAACGCGGCTACTTGCTCATCGATATCCTGGTCTTCAAGCCATTCCGGCTGGACTTCAAGAACCCAAGGCAAGGGATTAGTGTCCAGCACATCCAGGGCTTTGCCAAAACCTGAGGCTTCGCGGAACTCTTGCAAACCTTGTTCAGGTGAGATCGCAGTGATTTTCGCGACCGAATGCTCACCTAGCTGCTGTTCAAGTTCTCTCACCTGTTCTTCGGTCACATCCATCAGCAGGAAAACGGTAAGCGTGCCCCATTGATCCTGCTGCAAATCGACTTTTCGAAGGTTCTCAAGAGTTAAAAGCAAGCCGACAGGCAAAACCATAGCGATGCCAAGCACTACTACAGTCATCAGGGTGCCAAACCGGTGGCTTAGCAAAGTTCCAATGCTGGAGAAAAAACTGTATAGCTGCCGGCGACCCCAGGAACGCAGGCGTCGCTTGAGTGACCGGGGTTTCATGAGTAGAAGCCTTCACGCGTCGGATCCGCAGGTATATCGTCCACCAGACTACCCTCCGACAAAATCAGTACCCGTTTGCCCATCCGCCGGATCAAGTACAAATCATGGCTGGCAATCAGCACCGTAACGCCTTGCTGATTAAGCTCCCGGAACAAATTGAACAGTTCAGCGGACAAATCGGGATCCAGATTGCCGGTTGGTTCATCAGCTAACAGAATCGGGGGCAGGGCAACGATCGCCCTAGCGATCCCAACCCTTTGCTGTTCGCCACCGGAAAGCATCATGGGCCAGGATCTTTCACGGTGTAACAACCCCACCTTGTCCAGCGCGGCCCGCACGCGTTTTCGAATTTCCGCGTAACGCAAGCCTGCGATCAAAAGAGGCAATGCCACGTTGTCGAAAACGGATTTGTTCCGCAGCAGTTTGTGGTCCTGGAAAATCATGCCTATGGACTGTCGAACCTTTGGCGACGCACGCATGGGCAGAGAACTGAGATTGGTCTGGTTGACGATTACCTGGCCGCGGGTTGACTGTTCCAACATCAGCACCAGCCGCAACAGGGTGCTTTTTCCGGCACCCGAATGACCCGTCAAAAAAACCATCTCACCGGCGCCCAGGTCAAGACTGACATCTTTCAGTGCGTAGGTGCCTTCGGCATAGCGCTTGCTGACATGGTCAAAGCGAATCATTGTCCAGTTATTTAACCCTTGTTACCTGCCCCGCTCTGATTCCGGGCGGGCCGACGTCGACTTCCACTACTGCGGGGTCTGGTGTCAGGGTTTTTCTTACGGGGAGCCGGAGGCGGACGCGTCAGTTGCAGCAACATACCCGCCTCCGGATTTTCAATCGCTAAAGGGTAGCCAATATAGTCTTCAATTTCAGGCAAGTGAAACGCATAATTTTCACAAGCAAAGCTGATTGCTTCACCCTTGGCACCCAATCGAGCAGTACGACCGATACGGTGTACATAGTCCGGCGCATCTTGCGGTAAATCGAAATTGATGACATGGGTTACATCAGGTATGTGCAGCCCTCGCGCAGCCACATCGGTGGCCACCAAAATGGGAATTTCCCCGTCGTGAAATTTCTTGAGCAAGCTCTGACGCTTCTTCTGCGGCACGCTGCCAGAGATCGCAGCAGCATGTAAACCGTTGGCATTGAGCGTGCGCTCAACTTTATCGGCCGCCGCGCGAGTATTGGTGAATACAATGACCCGCCCACTGTTGAATTTTCGAAGTAGCCCGGCCAGCAAAGGCAATTTTTCATCGTTAGCCGGGTAATAAACAGTTTGCTGGACATTATCTGAAGTAATCTGGGCGGTTTCTGCTTTGAGCAACTCCGGATCGTTCATATGCTCATAGGCCAACTCGAGCACACGCTGCGACAGGGTCGCTGAAAATAACAGGCACTGGCGTTTGTCACGCTCGGGCAAGCGACGCAGAACAAATCGGATATCAGCGATAAAACCGAGATCGAACATTCTATCCGCTTCATCCAGCACCATGACTTCTACCTGCTTGAGGTTGAATACCTTCTGTTTGAAGTAGTCAA
>JBGTHE010000565.1:0-6078 GCA_041746335.1 Lysobacterales bacterium
ACCGCCTTCGAGCTCAGCTTCCGCGCCGGCTCCATCTTCGCGCGGGGTTTCAATATCGGTATGAATGTTGATAACACAGCGGTCACTGGTGGTGTTCTGGACTGAGGGTGAATGTGCGCCCCATTCCGCAGCGATGCGGGCGAGGGCATCCACCCGGCGCGAGGCTAGTGGATGCGGAAGTTCTCTGCATGGGTCCGGCTGCTCGAACTCAGACGTTTCAGCTGAAACGTCTTTTTGCTCAAGAAAAATCGACTCCATCATTGTGGCGATCGCGTTCTGAACGATTGCGCCTTGTTCCGGTGTGAATCGAGCCTTCAAGATCAGGCAACCCTCATCATCCGTGTGCCAGTGCAGTTCCCGTAATTCGTGGCGACGATTTTCCTGCTTCAGCAATTCGAAACGTTTCTCACGACGCCAGGCATACACAGCTTGTTCGACATGAAAGGCTGTGCCGTTGGACGCAATGTTCAGCAGCACGCCTTCATTGTTGGGGGTTGCGACACGGGTAATGGCACGTGCCTTGGAATAACTCAGCCGCCCTTCACGGAAAGCCCCAGAAGTTTGCGGCAGTTCTTTCAGTGCCGAAGCCACCCTTACTTTTTCCCGTGCTGTGGCCAGGCTCATTCCGCATTTCCAGTTCAGCCAGTGCGCCAGTGATTTAATGCCTTCCCCTTTCCAGCCTTCGCACTCATCAAATTCCCGCAACAATTCAAGCCATCGAAACATGGCTGCGTCGATATGTGCGGCGAGGGTTGTAATGTCGTCTTCAAGCTGCTGGATGCGGTTCTGGCGAGCGGCGGCCTGGGCTTTGAATCCGGATTTGAAAGTAATTGAGCCAGAGCTTGAAGTGTGTGTTGAATGAGTTAAATCAGCCATTATTTCATCCTCAAATATACTGTCTTAACGTACAGTAATTATAGATCAAGGATTACCAAAAAATGATTTATTATCATGCGTTTGCGACAAACTGAGTGGTGCAACTTACAAGTCGATTTATGTTGGGGACGCCGCTTACAGTTTGACGGCCCCCACTATATTTGAGGTTTGTTATTTCGTGGGCTTGATGATCACTTTCGCAGCGTTATATCCCGGCGCCCCCGTCACCCCACCGCCCGGATGGGTTCCCGCTCCGCAAAGAAACAGATTCTTGATGGGTGTTGCGTAATGTGCCCAGCCAGGTAAAGGGCGCATAAAGAACAGCTGGTCCAGCCGGATATCGCCGTGAAAAATATTGCCTTCGGTGATGCCGAAGCGATGTTCCAGATCGAGTGGAGTGATGATGTCCATGCCGACCACTGCATCCGGTACATTGGGTGCATAACGCCCGATGATCTCAATGACCCGCTGGCCCAGGGTTTCCCTCTGATCATTCCAGTCTGTGCCTTCGAGGTGATAGGGCACGTACTGCACAAAGCTGGTCAAAACGTGGTGACCGGGTTTGGCCAGGTCGGGATCAATGGCGGAAGCCTGGATGCAGTCCACCCACAGGTCTTCGGAAAGCTTGCCTTGCTGGCAATCGTTGTAACAGTTTTGTGCGGCTCCAAATGTAGGGACCAGCGTGTATAACATTCTCTGCAAATCAGGAGCGTCGGCTGGCATACCGGTAATGCGGGGTTCTTCTTTCAGCACCAGGTTGACCTTGGCACTCGGCCCATTCATGGCGATGGCTTCAACCTGCTTTACAAAACCTGCATCCAGCTGATCTCTCTGGACCAATTTCAGGAAGGTGCGTTTAGGATCAGCATTAGAAACTACGATATCGCCTTTCAGAACCAGACCATTTTCCAGGATGATGCCGCAGGCCCGGCCATCCTCGATCTGAACTTGCTGCACGGGCATGTTGGTGTTGATTTCCACGCCTGCTTCCACGCAAGCCCTGGCCATAGCCTGCGTGATCGCGCCCATGCCACCAATGACGTGGCCTGAGAATCCTTGCCGGATTTTCTCCACACCGTCGTCTTCACCACCGCTGAGCAAATGAAAGAGCAAGCCCATGGCCGATCCTGCTTCACGCGGACCGCCGTGTTTGCCATAAAGATTATTGGCCAGAATCAGCCGCTGCACCTGTTCTGATTCGAAGTAACGGTTCAGCAGCTGTTCCAGGCTGCCGGTCAGAAACATGATCAGTTCACTGATCTGTCTTCCGTTCAGGCCGCGCATGCGTTTGCCCACACGGATGATCTCCAGCAGGCCCGCCAGACCAGACGCTTCAGTGTTGGGTGGTGGTTCAAGGAAGAAGGGTTGCAGATAGCCCGCCAGTACTTTCAGTTCGGCATCCAGCCGGAAGAAGGCATCGGCGTCTTTACGGCTGAAGCGGCTGAGTTCCGCATGGGTCTGCTTCTGTTCCTGCCACCAGGGCAACACGCTGCCATCTTCAAACGCAACCTGCACCGCGGGGTTGGCAGCGATCATTTTCAGGCCATGCCGGCCTAATTCCATATCGCGTATCACTTCGGGTCGCAGCATGCTGGCCATGTAGGACGCTGTCGAAACCCGGTTGCCAGGAGCGTTCAGCGGGTCAATTTCTTCAGTGACAGCGCAGCCACCCACCACATAACGTTTCTCAAATACCCGCGTGCGAAAACCCGCCTTTGCGAGGTAAAAAGCGCAGGTCAGGCCATTGTGACCGGCCCCGATAATCAGTGCGGTGCGCTGCCGGCCTTTGCCACGCCGGCCGGTACTGCGTGTGGTGGTGGGCGATGTTTTGACCGCTGTTGCCGCAGTCGTTGCGCCATTGATGGAGCTGGATGCCATGGTCATGTTGTCCCTGATTGGGTATCGCCTGCTTGGGTTCCAGCCAGCTTATGCCGCGTCGGTAAAGGGGCCGATCCGGTCTCGAACGTATTTTCGGATATCCAGGTTGAAGTCTTCCATGGGGGCGTAAACACCGCGCTCATGAACACGCGAATTCATCCCTAGTTGCACGCGCTCGCAAATCGCCCAGTCCTGCTGATTGACGAGGTGCCAGAAATCCACCGCATCGAAGGGATCAAAATCAGGCTTGTCGATTTCGTGAGGCTCAAACAGGAAGTGGCAATCGATCATGGTTTTGCCCGGGCCGACTGCCTTGAGGATGTAATAGGTCACGTGTTCGCGTGCCAGGCTCATGAACAGGTTGGGATAGACCAGTTCTCCCTTGTGCAACACCTGCTCGTCTTCATTCAGCCCGGGAAAGCTGCGACGGCTGGACTCACCACTGAACGTGAAAGTGGTGGCGCCTTCCCGATGCGGAATGCCGCGCTCCCAATCCAGACCAGCGCCGCCGGCTTCGCGGAATGCTGGCACGATGCGGCACAGTTCCGGATGCACCGGCCCACAGTGATAGCACTCGTTGTAGTTCTCGCACAGCACTTTCCAGTTGGCATTCACCTCATAGGAAATGGTGCGCGCGATTCGCAAGTCTTTTAGTGGGTAGTTCTTGAAGCGCCGTTCAGCCTCGGCAACGGTTTTCTCGAACGCAGGTGCTGATGCGGGTGTGAGATTCAGGAATATGAAGCCTCCCCAGGTTTCCACGCCAACCGGATGTAGCTGCACCCGGCTGGCATCAAACCCAGTGTCCTTGTTCATGTAGGGTGCTTTCAGCAGCTGCCCATCCAGATCGTAGGTCCAGGCATGGTAAGGGCAGATGATATTGCGACCGCCGATCACACCGCCTTTCAATGCCAGCACGGAGTCATCATCGTCTTTGCCAGAGCACAGACGTGCGCCACGATGGCGACAGACATTGTAGAAAGCCCTCAATGCACCATCGCAATTGCGCAGCAGCAGGATGCTTTCGCCGTATAGCTCCAGCACCCGGTGATCGCCTGCTTTGGGGATTTCCTCTTCACGACCCACGCAAATCCAGTCACTGAAAAAAATGTGCTCTTTTTCCAGCTGGTAATAGCGGTCTTCCAGGTACCAAGATGAGGGCAGGGTGGGCTCAAGGCCCTCAATCAGGTTCGAATAGGTGTTGGCGGAGCTGCTGGGCATGAGTCATGAACTCGACAAATCGGGCCAGCGCCTATTCTGACCCGGTTACACCCCGCCCGCCAGCCTGCCTGCCGACTAGAATCGGCAAGACAATTTGGCGGGCCAGGCAACAACGTCTATTCGGCCCTGCTGGTTGATCCCGAGCTGGGCAGGAACGATTTCAGCGACCCAACCCAGTTATCGTTCAGAAGTAAGCCCTCAAACCAAGAATAAAATTCCGTCCGATCTGCGGTGCCTGGTCCTTGAGGAAGGAAGTACTGTTGCGTATGTCCTCATCCAGCAGGTTGTGACCTTTCACAAAAACTTCCCAGTCGCTGGCGCTGTCGATCGGCAGCAGATAAGACAGATCCGCATTCAGCAGATCGTAACCCGGTGTGCGAGTCTCGTAATCAGCAATGCGAGAGTGGCTGGCTGCGTGAACCCAACTGATGTTACCCACCCACCTTTTGTGATCCCAATCCACAGCCAGGCCAATGCGCTGGGGTGGTATGCGCGGCACATTGGAGTTGTCTGATAATTCTGCCCGCACGGAGTCCGCAAACCCGGATATCTGCCAATGGCCGCTTGAGTAACGGCCCACGTCATAACGCAGTTCAAGTTCGGCTCCCTGGAAATCGGCATCCTGCTGTGACCACAGACGCACCGGCAATTCGTCTTCTTCTTCACCGGTGTCCAGCTGATAGATGTAATCACTGAAATTGTCTGCGAACAGCGTGATTGAGCCTGTCAACTGGCCCTGATGCAGGCGGAAGCCCACTTCGAAATGCAGATTCTTTTCAGTATCCAGCAGCGGATCACCCAGCTCGAAAGTCTGGGTGGCGAGGTGCGGCCCATCGGCAAACAACTCCTGGTCAGTGGGCGCGCGTTCAGCACTTGAGGCATTGAGGGTCAGGTGGCCGGTTTCGGTCACATGCCAGACAGCACCGAAAGAAGCGGTGATCGGTGAAAAATCACGCTGCAGGGCGGTGTCAGTTTTAATGCTGATATCGTCATAACGCAAACCAGTATCGAATTGCCAGTCGCCCAAATCGGCGCTTTCCACCCAAAATATCGCTGCCGATTTCGTGCTGGAAGGGGGTACAAAAGCTTCAGCACCGATGGCCTCAAAATCGCGGTCTGAATACTGCGCCCCAAACGCCCCTTGCCAGGCACCCCAGGGCAAATGGCGTAGCTCAATTCGGCTGTCAATGGTGTCGTTCTTGAAAATCGTGCCGATCTCCTCACCCTCGAACTCGGTATGGGTGTAGTCGGATTTGGCCACACGCAGCTTGAATTGCTCAAAGCCCTTGAAGGGTTGAGTACCGACAATTTCGCCATCAACGCGATCGGATTCCAGGCCAATGGTCACCAAATCATCCTCATGTTCGGCATCATGTTCCTCTTCAGGCTCTTCACCCTCGTGCTCTTCCTCACCTTCTTCATCATGGTGGCCGTGAGCGCCCGGTATGCCGTAATCCGAAGAATATTGGGTAAAAGAAATGCCTGCGCGCCATTTCTCTCCGATCCAGCCGGCACCCAATGAGCCGCCTTCGTTGTCCAGGAAGCTGTTTTCCAGAACGCCGTGCCGGTCTTCATCGGGGTCCTCTTCGGCATCGTGATACAACTCAGCCTCGCCTGGAATGTCGTAGTCATCCGTGCGACGGTAAAAGCCATTGGCATGCATGGCCCAGTTTCCCTGTCCTAAATCCAGCCGCCCTGCCATGAAGCGTTGATCGGCGGCCGTATCTCCCTGGATCATCGCCCGACCGCTGTGGCCGTTCTCAGGCAACTCCTCAGGAATGGTGTGGGTCACCATGTTGACCACGCCACCAATGGCACCGGAGCCATAGAGCAGGGTGGCAGGGCCGCGCAACACTTCGATCTGATCAGCCAGGAAAGGCTCAACAGCAACGGCGTGGTCCTGGCTGACGGCTGAAGCATCGGCTGCACCCATGTTGTTGTTCAGTACACCGACACGCGCGCCTTCGAATCCGCGAATCACCGGGCGACCTACATTCTGACCAAAACTGGCGTTGGAGAGCCCGGGCATCCGCGCCAGGGTGTCTCCCAGGTTATTGGCCACCTCGCGATCCAGTGAAGCACCACTGAGCACGGTCGCCGACTGGG
>JBGTHE010000566.1:0-2745 GCA_041746335.1 Lysobacterales bacterium
CCTCTGACATCCTCATCGAACATAATCATTTCCACAAGCCGCTGGCCTGGAGAGGGGCCGCTCCCGCCTGGACCGTCAAAAACCTTTTCGAACTGAAAAATGCGCGCAATGTGACCATTCAATACAACATTTTTGAAAACAACTGGGCGGAGGCGCAGGATGGTTCAGCCATCCTCTTCACGGTGCGCAACCAGGACGGGGCCGGGCCCTGGTCGGTGATCGAAAACGTAGTTTTCCGATACAACCTTGTGAAGCATACCGGCAATTTTCTTCAGCTACTGACCTCTGATGACACATATCCCAGTGGCAACCTGCAGAATCTTGAGGTCAGCAATAACCTGGTCATCATCACCGGGTCTGCGCTGGGCAGCGCTGGCAAGGCGATCCAGTTCGTGCGCGGTCCCGAAGGTGCCATCGGCGCCAACTACCACTTCAACCACAATACGTTCATTCATGAAAAGAACGCGCAGCGCTTCATCCAGATCGAAGCAGGAGATACCGGGTTCCTGACAGGGTTGGTAATCGACAACAACATCATCACCACATTAACTGGTACCACAGGCGGAATATTCGGCGGCGATGGCCAGGGGATCTTCACGCTGGACTACGCATCGCCCTCCTGGTCGTTCAGGAAAAACGCTATGCGGCAGAGTGCTGAACTTTATCCCCCGGAATCCCATTACCCTGAGACTGTCGAGCATTACCGTTTCAAAGATGCAGATGCGAGCGATTTCCGGCTCAGGAAAGACTCGCCCTACTACCAGGCGGGCACCGACGGCAAGGACATTGGCGCCGACATCACTACACTCAACCGGCACCTGGCGTGCGTGCCGACGGGCAACTGCGCATCGCGGTCAGCACGAGACTGAAACGGGAGGCGGCTTTTGGGAGCCGATCCTCTTGCAATCTGGCTTATCGCTGCAACTTCGCGAGTCTTCTCAGGTAATCTGCGCGCATGAGTTCCGCCTACGACAGCATCATTCTCGGTGCAGGCGCTGCCGGCCTGATGTGCGCGATCACGGCCGCCCAGCGGGGTCGTCGCGTGTTGGTACTGGATCGTTCTAACAAGCTCGGTAAGAAAATCCTGATGTCTGGCGGCGGGCGTTGCAATTTCACCAACCTGCATTGCAGCCCGGAGCGCTTCCTGTCGGTCAATCCACACTTCTGTAAAAGTGCACTGAGCCGCTACACGCAGTGGGACTTTATTGAATTGGTGACGCAGCACGGAATCGCATACTTCGAGAAGGAAACCGTGAACGGCCTGAGCGGGCAACTGTTTTGCCAGGATTCCGCCAAGCAGATCGTGGCGATGCTGCTGAAGGAATGCCACCAGGGCGGGGTGGAAATTCGGACCCAATGTGAAACCCGATCCGCAAAAAAAACCGGTGTGGAAACCCGCGCCGAAAATGAAAACCCGTCGCCAGAGTCTGGCGCGGAAGAACGAGCCCCATTTGAACCTCCATCGGTTGAGGCCGGCGAGGGCTTTTCGCTGCTTACTAACCAGGGCGAGTTCCAGTCTGAAACGCTGGTCGTGGCCACCGGCGGACTGTCCATTCCCAGTCTCGGCGGCTCGGGCTATGGATATGCACTGGCAGAACAGTTTGGCCTGCGGCTTCTACCCCGATCAGCTGGCTTGGTGCCGTTCACCATGACCGACTCCCTTCATGCCGTATGCGAGCGGCTTTCCGGCCTGTCGCTGGAGGTTTCGCTGGGCAACAGCCGCGCACAGTTTCGTGAGGATCTGTTGTTCACTCATCGCGGCCTCAGTGGCCCAGCGGTATTGCAGCTGTCCAGCTATTGGCAGCCCGGTGAAAGTATCCACATGGACCTGTTACCGGGCCACAAAGCAGATGCCTTGTTACTGGGCTGGAAACAGGACCACCCTCGCGCCTTGATGCGCAGCCGCCTCGCGCAGCTTTTGCCACACAAACTGGTGGATGAACTGCAGACGTTGTTCTGGCCGCAAATGGCAGATCGTCTGCTGGCCGAATGGCCGGACCGGCATCTGCAGGCACTCGCACAAGTATTCAATCGGTGGGAGATGAAACCGGCCGGAACCGAGGGCTATCGCACCGCCGAGGTAACCCTGGGTGGCGTTGATACGCGGGACCTCTCTTCCCAGACAATGGAGTCAACCGTTCCGGGCTTATTCTTTATCGGTGAAGTGGTGGATGTGACCGGCCACCTGGGCGGATTCAATTTCCAGTGGGCCTGGTCTTCGGGCTACGCTGCCGGACAAGCAGTCTGATTGTTCGGTAACGAGTGCCTTATTGCGGTTAAGGAATCGCAGTTCGGACAGGGTTCCGCCACCATCCCATGCGTGGCCGCGCAGCCCGGATACGCCCCAGCAAAACGGGCAGATCATCAAAGGCGATCAGCAGTTTGTCACGTCCCTCAATGAACAGAGGCAAGCCATCCAATCGGGTTACGTTTACCGGCATGGGTGCGCTGAACTTTACCTTACCAGTAAAGACCAGTGCGAAATTCAACAGATTGGCATCGAGGCCCAATACGGAGCGCAATGCTTTTACTTTGTTAAGGCACTCGAACAGCGGGTTGGGGAAAGCATGCTCTTTGCGACGGGTGCTGCGTAACCAGCGGGCATCGCCCGGTTTACCGGAAATCAACCCGCCAGCCGTTATCTGTTTGATCACAAACAATCCGTAGACAGAAATTACCAGATGATCGATGTGCACTGGCTCATTGTGGTCAGCCAGCCAAACGTTTTGCAGGACAATGTAATGC
>JBGTHE010000567.1:0-2921 GCA_041746335.1 Lysobacterales bacterium
AGGACAGCCAAAAAAAACCCCGCCGAAGCGGGGCTTTTCTTAGAGCTTTGCTGGAGTCGTATTACCGATCAAGCACGATCATTTCTACACGACGGTTCAGCTGACGACCTTCATCAGTGTCGTTGGTAGCAACCGGTTGCAATTCACCATAACCACGAGCAGTCAGCCGAGTGGCTGTGATGCCCTGGCTGACCAGGTAATCACGTACGGTGTTGGCGCGCCGCTCGGACAGGCCCTGATTGTACTGTTCGCTACCCACGCTGTCGGTGTGACCAGCTATTTCCACAACTACGCGCTCGTTGGTCTTCAACAATGCTGATGCATCATTCAGGACAGCAATGCCTTCGGGGCGCAGAGTCGCTTTGTCAAAGTCAAAGTAAACGCCATCAAGTGAAATGACGGCTTCTACTTCACAACCATCCAGATCAACCACGGCACCAGGCCTGGTATTCGGGCACTTGTCGCGTTCATTGGGAACGCCGTCACCGTCCAGGTCGGGATTAGATGGAGGCGGAGGAGGAGCGGAAGGTGCAGCCGTAGCGGGCGGAGGTGCATCCACACCACCGAAGTCATAGCTCAAACCGATGCTGTAGAAGAAATCCTGAAAATGTCCGCGCGGGGCAAGACTGGTGCCATCATTGTCATTACGCCACAGAGCCTGAGCACGAACCGAGAAGTGCTTGGCCAATTGACCTTGCAGACCAACGCCTAAGCTCAGAGCGGTATCCTTACCTTCGTCCAGAACGCTGCGGTGCTTGGTGCGACCGATACCGGCGGCCAGGAAAGGACGGAAATTCCAGTCTGTAACGTAATAGCGGCCCATCAACCCCAGAGTACTGAGCTTCCAGCTGTCGTAAGTTGCTCCTGGCACTGCAGTGTTGTAACCACGAAAATCGGCTTCAAATTCGTCGTATTCGAGGTCGACGCTTAAATTATTGCCGAAGAATTTGCCGACACCGATAGATTGCCAAACATCCCCATCATTGGTGTCACGGGCAGAATCAAGGCTGGCGCCACCTAATTGGTAGGTTACATGCCAGGGCTGATCACCATCAGCGTAAAGCGCTGTGTTTCCAAATATCAGGGCAGCCGCTGTCAAAGCGACTAAAAGTTTCAAGGTTTTCACGCAACGCTCCTCCGTACCAAAAAAAACAAAATAAACAGGTTATCGTTATGAATCACCCACGCGAACGATCGCGTGAGAACATTCTGTCGGTATCATACGCAAAATTTACAACAAAGTTAACAATTCATTAATGAATATTTTTCGGGAAGCTCCGCCACGTGGCTAGCTCGACCCGCTTCTGCTTGTTTTCAGGCAATTTCAGCGCCCATCGCCCTGCTGTCTCTGCTTCAACTCGCGTCTTTCCTGAGCATCCAGGCACAAGGTAGCAATGGGACGGGCTTCCAGCCGATCAATCCCGATCTCCTCGCCCGTCTCCTCACAATAACCGTACTCGCCTTCTTCAATGCGGTTCAGCGCCTGATCAATCTTGTTGATTAACTTGCGATAACGATCCCTGGTGCGCAACTCAAGGCTATTTTCGGTTTCTCGAGTGGCACGCTCAACTTCGTCTCCAACATCACGGACTTCCTGTTGCAGGTTGCTGATGGTTTCACGCGACTCTTCAACCAGCTCATCACGCCAGTTCACCAGTTTCTGTCGGAAGTACTCAAGCTGCTCCGGGCTCATGTAAGACTCTTTCTTGGTGGGCTTGTAATTCTTTTTCAATTTCACACGGGTATTCGTCATCGTGTTAACCTATTCCTCTCGTTCAAAAACCGGAAAAACAATATATCTATTTGTTTTTTCTGGTTTTATTGGGATCCGGGAAGTCTACCCGGACAAGAAAAATTGCAGTGTTATAGCCGAGTTTTGCCGCCACGGCAAGTGCCACTGGCCGACCAGAGACTTTCCTGCCGTCCCGATATGAAAAAATTGCTGCAGTGGATGATTCGAGCCTACCAACTCCTGTTGAGTCCATTTCTTGGAAACCATTGTCGTTTTACCCCCACTTGCTCCCAATATGCTGCCGAAGCGATTTCCCGATATGGAGCCGGTCGGGGCAGCTGGATGGTCTTGAAACGGCTGTTACGTTGTCATCCCTTCTGCGACGGAGGCTATGATCCCGTGCCCTGAACAGGCTCGGAAATCAATATACAAACTGCCTTTCCAGTTTCGCCCCAGTAATGCGAGCTGTAAGATCATGACTTAAATCACCACCCTGCAAGAAACGGAGAACAGTCGAAACATGTCCCACCGGATATTGATTAAAAATGCCCGCATGGTGAACGAAGGCCAAATTACCGAGGGCGATATCCTGATTGTCCAGGACCGCATTGAGCGCTGCGGTGGAAGCATTCCGGCCGCCGCCAATACCGAAATCCTGGATGCCTCAGGGCTATATGTGTTGCCGGGCATGATTGATGACCAGGTACATTTTCGCGAGCCCGGTCTGACACATAAAGGTGACATTGGCTCGGAATCCCGGGCCGCGATCGCGGGCGGTATCACCAGCTTCATGGAAATGCCCAACACGTCGCCGCCAACCTTGACACATGCCGCCCTGGAGGACAAATACCTCATCGCCAGCCGGACATCGGCCGCCAACTATGCTTTCTATCTGGGCGCCAGTAACGACAACCTTGAAGCGGTTCGAACCCTGGATCCGCGCGCAGCCGCTGGCGTTAAAGTATTTATGGGATCCTCTACCGGCAACATGCTGGTTGATAATGAGCAGACATTGGCGGGAATATTTCGCGAGAGCCCCGTGATCATCACTACGCACTGTGAATCCACCCCGCGAATTCAAAGTAATCTGCAAATAGCAATCGAGAAATACGGCAGGCAAATCCCACTATCCGAACATCCGAATATTCGGGATGCCGAATGTTGTTACCTCTCATCAAGCCTGGCTGTC
>JBGTHE010000568.1:0-5248 GCA_041746335.1 Lysobacterales bacterium
GGTCTGAACGTTGGTATGCAATCCAAATCCATCGAAACAGTAGCCATCGATCAGCCCTGGACCAGTGTCGTGAAATGCCTGGCTGATTCTGCTGCCAGTTCCATAAATGATGATCTGCGTGATCGGATCGCGGGGCAGGTACTGGACCAGCTGATAACCTGTTTTTTGCAATTCCAGGTAACTGGCTTTGCGAAATACCGGACCGATTGGTCTCGACTTGATGTGCTGCAAGGCAGAACCATCAGTGTCCGGTCGATTGATCGGGTATTGCAAGGACAATCAAAGGGCATTGACCAGCAGGGCAGGTTGTTACTGGCCGAGATATTGCCCGACGGTCAGCAACGGCTGAGATCACTGGATGCCGGTGAGGTGAGTGTGCGACTCGCTTAGCTCGCACCTGCTTGTGAAGACAAATCCAGAGATTGTTTCTGACCCGCGCTCTACCCGCGAAATTTGAGGCCATCGGGTGTTTACCAGGCCGGCTTTGGTCTACAATACCGCCCTCGCGATTTCCACCATGCCGGCATAGCTCAGTTGGTAGAGCAATTGATTTGTAATCAATAGGTCCCGGGTTCGAATCCTGGTGCCGGCACCAAAACCACTTCCAGCAACTTCCTCCTACTTTCACCGAACCCCCATGACATTGAGGTTTTCGGCTGAATTTCTCCAAATTAGGGTAGCTCGCGTTACTTATCGGAAGTCACTGGAAATACCCCAAACTAGGGGGATAATCGGGGGTACACGGCAGAGTTCGCACCTGTTTCCGTATCAACAAGACACCTGTTTCCGTATCGACTTCGCACCTGTTTCCGTAGAGAGCAAACTCGTGTCGCACCTGTTTCCGTATTGATACAAGGCCTCACTGTATACGGATTCCGTAGTCCTTATTACTTTCTAAGGGATTATTGCTGATGGTAGGCCTTGAATCAGACGAGGTACGGGCTGGGTTTATAGAGCTTTGCGAATTAGGCTTGCTCACATGTACTCAAGGGGAGCCGGGCGCGATAAATGCGACCTATGCACAGAGTAAAGGGTCAGAGCAAACACTCTGACCCTTTACTCTGACCCCAACCTCGAGAGAGTGGCGCGGAAGGGTTTGAGGCACGCTAGCAACAAGGTAATGGACAAGGTGCACCCCACGGCCCCGACCGTTGCGATCGAGTAGTGCAATGACATATCGCTCGCGTAGACGAAGTCGGTGATCAGCGCAGTCGCAGTGCTGCCAATTCCGAGCCCGATCAGGTTGGCGAAAAACAGATAGAACGAAGAGATCTGCGCCCGCATGTGCGGGGGCGTGGCAGTCTGCAAAGCAACCGCTGCAGGCCCGAACGGAACGCTGGCAAAAAACAGCAGCGGGCAAAACAGGATCATCGACCAGAACGGATCAGGGATCAGTGGTGCCACGATACTCAAGGGTAGCAGCAGGGCAGCCGAAACCGCGGCCGTCCTCACCGGGGCATCTGGGTATCCGCGTTGCGACAGATAGTCGCTCATCATCCCGCCACAAATGATGCCGGCGCCACCAAATACAGCGGCGGCTGTCCCCAGGAACGTGCCGATCTGAGTCCGGGACATCCCGTGGATCCGTATGAAGTACTCCGGACCCCACGAGATCACGGAGTAAAACACCATGGCGAGCGTCGCAAAGCCCAGGAAGTGCAGCAGGAAGGTTTTCAGGTTCTGTCGAAAATATAAAAGCGTGTGTGCAAATTTGGGTTGGCTCGCCAAACCAAGCGGGCTCATTGGTCGAGACGGTTCCCGCACCGTGAGCATGAGCCCCGCAACGATCACGCCCGGCAATCCGATGATCAGGAATGCTGCCTGCCACGAACTCAAGTGGCCCAGCAGGGGCATGGCAAGGCCGCCGCGGAGTTCGAGGTAATCGATCAGGACGCCACCGACAATGAAAGAAAGCCCAACCCCGATGAAGACTCCGGACGAATAGATGCCGATGGCCTTGCCGAGCCGGCTTTTCGGAAACATATCGGAAATCATCGAGAACGCTGCCGGCGTCAGGGCTGCTTCCCCCACACCAACACCCACCCGGGCCATGAACAGATGCCCGAAGTTCCGCGCCAGCCCACACGTCGCGGTGGCAATGCTCCAGAACGCAATGGCGGCGGCAATGAGTCGGGCCCGGTGGACTCGATCGGCGAACCACGCGATAGGTATCCCCATCAGCGTGTAGAAAACCACGAACGCAAGGCCCCCCAGCAGGCTGAACTCGGTATCGCTGATGTTCAGATCCCGGCGAATCGGACCGACCATAAGAAACAGCGCCTGCCGGTCGATGTAGGAAAGAATGTACGCCAGCGTGAGAATGCCAACGGAGTACCAGTTGTGGCGCTGGACAGCCTGGTCAACGTTTAAGGCGCCGGTGCTCATCATTGATGGCTGGGACTTTCAGCAGTTTGGACAACAGTGTTGATTGAGACCGGTTTCAGCGGTGCTTGGGGTGTGAATCCACCGACCGATTCAGGCGAAGCGTTGCGCTCACGTGCAATAAGATTCTGCACGTTGTGACCGCAGTAGCGTCCCTGGCAGGGCCCCATGCCTGCGCGCCCCAGCAATTTGACCGCGTTGGCCGTCATCAAGGTCGGATTTTCCGCGAGCAGGCTTTTCAACTCTCCCGCCGTCACGGCTTCGCACCGGCACAACACCGTGTCGTCCGCGATCAGTGAATCGAGGAGCCCTTTCGGAGGACGCGAAGCGCGGCGCAGGTGCTTCGCGAATAATTTGTGCTTCTCCAGCTCGCGCCGAATGGTGGACGCCATGCGATCGCACTGCTGGTCGTCCAGGAGTTCAAGGTCACGCAGCAGGCCGAGCGCGGCCAGGCGACCCTCCTCCATGGCGACATCGGCGCCTGCGAGCCCGGTGATTTCCCCGGCGACCGATAGCCCGGGACGGTCGCTGTGCATCCACCGGTCGTGCCTGACGATCCAGCCCCCTTTGGCTTCCGACCATGTGACGCTTGCCCCGGCCTGCCGGGCGAGTTCCGATGACACCAGGAATCCGAAACAGATGCCGATGATGTCCCCGGCAATTGATTCCTGTGCCGCGAGATTGGGCTTTCCGCCGGCCCCGAGCGGCGCGACCACCATGCCTTCCACCCGATCTTTTCCCAACGCACTGACGATGGTCCGGCCAAAGTGCAGGCTGACACCCGCTTTCTTCAGCCGGACCATACATGCCAGGGCTTCGGAATATTTGGGGCGGCTGGCCCACAGCGCCGCCGGTGAAGCCGGGGCGGAAAACAGAGTTCGCAGATTTTGGGCAAAGCAGATGGCACCGACCTTCCCGCCAGCTTTCACGATCTGGTCCGCCACGATCAACTGCAGGGGATGGGTGCCGGCGAACAGGATGTTGTCGCCGGGGATGACCTGCTGGCTCTTCAACATCGCCTGCAGCCCGCCGGTTGCCATCACACCCGGCAACATCCAACCCGGAAAGGCCACCGGCCGGTCGTAACACCCGGGCGCGATCAGCACTTTCCTGGCATTGAGGAACCAGCTCCGGTTTCGATCCGACAGCCACAGGCGCCAGGGGTAGCGGCCCGAAGTTTTGGGGTCATCGTTCTCAAACAGGCCGAGCACGGTGGTGCCGAATCGCCAATTCGCGCCCGGGAGCGCTTGGGTAAGATTCAGCAGAGACTTGCCCTTGTCATACAGTCGTCCTGGAAGCCAATTGAGGACGCGGATTTCCGGAGGAGGCTGGCGAAGGAACTGGCCGCCGGCAGCAGCTTGTTCGTCCACGATTGTGATGGTAACTGCACACGGTGCGAGCCGTTCCGCGGCGGCCAGCCCCGCTGGGCCCGCCCCGATGATCGCGACATCAGTCTGATGATTGGCGGTCTGATGATCCGCCCCGGTTTCCATCGCGGTTCCCTTATGGCCCATGACGGGTCGTCCTGATGGCCATGCCTTCTTCCACGCGGGTCATGCAGGCTCGTTGCAGTTCGTAGTCAGCACCCTCGGCATCGCTTCGCAGCGTCTCCACCAGACACTCGAAACACACGCCCATGTTGCACACCGCGCCTCTTGCCCGGTGATTCCAATTGAATCCCAGGGTGAGGCGGCCAGCAGCCATTAAGGCGGCTGCGAGGGTTTCGCCCGGGTAGGCCTCCAGCGGAACACCGTCGACTACGATCGTGATCGGCGGGCCGCGTTCGACGCCCTGGGTTACACGTTTGGCCATGGATTACCTTTTCATCCCAGGAACATGTTGATGTGCTGGAATCGATTGGGGCTGTACAGGTCAATTTGTTTCGAAGTCGTGCCGGTTTGAATCAACTCACTCATGAGCTTTGCGTAAGTCGGGCCCAGGGTGAATCCCGTTCCTCCCACGGCGACAAAAAAACCCGGCGTGGCGCTCACCTCGCCCAATATCGGAAGTTGATCGGTGGTGATCGCGACAGTCCCGGTCCAGCTCCGGATCAACTGGAGCTTGCTGATCTCCGGGACGGTCCTCACGGCGGCTTCGAGATTCCCGATCACGTTGCCGGGCAGCAGCCGGGGTTGTGCGTCGGAGTCCCAAAGCCCATCGCGCATGTGAAAGTGCGCCGACCACCCGCCGCCAATCAGGATGTTCCCATCGCTGGCCTGCTTCATGGAGAGTCGACGGCCGGCATTCTGTACCAATTGCCCCAGGAACGGTTCGGTTCTCTCCGTTACATTCATGGTAATCGGCACCCCGGTCAGCGGAAGATGCAGGTTCGCCATCTGGGCGACATGCGCTGCCTGGGCACCCGCGGCATTGAGGATGGCTGATGCCTCGATCTCAAAGTGTTCAAGGCGTGCGCCCTTCTTGGCCTTGCTGCCTTGATCCGCGTTCCGCTGGCCGACGGATGCCACCCATGACTTGCCACTGCGGCGAATTCCCCGCACCGGGGTACCGGTCAGGAACGTGGCGCCCAGATCAGCAGCACGCCTGGCAAACGCGGGAGCGACGAGGCGAGGATTGGCCTGTCCCTCCGATGCGCAGTAACCGGCCGCAATGATATTCCCCGACAAGTAGGGTGCAATCTCGAGCGCTTCGCTTCGAGTCAGAAGTTCGGTGGGGAGATTCCATTTCTTCTCCAGGTCGTACTTCAGCCGGAGCATTTGCAGGTCTTTTTCCGTTTCGGCGACCATGATCCCGCCGGCCAGCTTCACTCCGAGGTCGGCTCCGAGTTCTTCCTCGAGTTTCGACCAGTTCTCGATGGCCAGCAGGGCGAGCGGAATCGCCTGCGAAAAAATTTCTGCGTGACTGT
>JBGTHE010000569.1:0-5240 GCA_041746335.1 Lysobacterales bacterium
TTTAGTGCGTCTGTTTACGCAATGGAGCCAGACCGAACCAGAAAAAGCTGAGCCGGAATACGATCGGGTGGAAGTGCCGGAAATTTCCGCACGGGATATGTTTGATGACGCGTTCACGGCAGTGGCCCGCGATGGTGCAGCCACAGTGGAGGTGGCGGTGCGGCTGCAAAAAGCACTGAATTCATTGGCAACGCTGGACAATCGCGAAGTGCGGGAAGCTGCCCGACATCATGCGGCGCTGGCGCTGGAACGATCCCGGCTTGCGATGAATTTGGAACAGGATCTGGAAGCTGTGCGCATCCTGGCAGGTAAGCTGAAAGACTGAACCGATGGAGGCTGGTTAAGGCAGTACTTCCTCGCGTGAACCCGGCCTGCCGTGCGCTTTTTCGCGCAGATCACGGTACTCCGGCAATGAGCCGTTGAGCGCGTAGCCAATGGCTTCACCCAATGCTGCAGCGCTATCCAACCGCGAGACGAAAACGTAATCTGCACCGGCAGCGTAAATGACATCAACATCCGCCAGATTCACCGCATTGGCGATGATCAGGGCGTTGGGATTTATCTTTCGCACAGAAGCCACGAGTTCGGCATTGTTGATGCCTCGCATGATATCGTCCGAAATCGTAGAAATAACTAACTCAGCCCGATCTACGCCGGCGTGATGTAAAGTTTCCGGGTTGGACAGATCCCCGTAATCGACATGCGCCCCAAATTGGCGAATTTTGTCATGCAGGTTCACGGCGAAATCGACCACCAGCGTATCTTTGAGTAAAGCCGGATCATCGCGCGCGATATCGTGCAGCAGTGAAGATGCTATGCGGTGAAATCCAAGTATCGCCAGCCGCCACTCGCGTTCGTCATCACTGTCGGACCGGGGTGGACTCTTGAACCCGAGGCGGCGCAAAAGGGGCGACATGAAGGTATGAATATCGTAAGCGTATTTGTAGAACGGAGCGGTGGTCAGAGCAGTCAGCACGAACGCAAGAATAATGGCCGTAGCGAGATCAGGCGACAAATGGCCCAGCGTGATGCCAAGGAATGTGACAACCAGGCTGAACTCGGAAATCTGCGCCATCCGCACCGAAGTGACTTCAGCGTTGCGACGGTCAGCGCCGGTCCAGTAAAGCAAAGGAAACAGAATCAGTTGTCGGGCGAGGATGGCTACCAATGCAATGGCAATTGCCAGCACGAAAACACTCGCACCGCTGGGCGTAGGTATGGAAAGCCCGAGACTGACAAAGAACAGGACCAGGAAGAAATCCTTGACAACGTTCACCTTGGTGATGATTTCAGTCGAATAGGGCAGAGTGGCGATGGTTGCGCCGGCAATCAGGGCGGCCATACCCGGCCCTACGTTGATGTGGAAATTAAAGTCCATCGCTGCCATGGTGATGGCATCCAGCGAACCGCCGAGGAACACCATGCTGAAACACCAGGCAATAGCGCCCACCAGAATGATTTCAGGCGTTTTGGCAATCCACCGAAAGGTGACAGGAATGACGGTGCGCGAAATCAACACGGCGAGGCCGCCGAGCAAAGCAATGCCAACAAACGAGGCCAGGATCGCCAGGGGCTCGGGATTCTCCAGGCTGGGCTGCAGCAAAATAATCACAATGGCCCACAAGTCTTCCATCACGAGTATGCCTAGAGCGAGCCGCCCCGGGACCGTGTCCAATTCAAAAGCTTCCTGGAAAAGTTTCACGACCAGCAGGGTCGAGGAAACTGAAATCGCCAGACCAATGTAAAGCGCCCCAAGGTTATCGCCAATAATCGCGGCGAAACCCATCAGTGCTAGTAACTTGGCTGCAACAAACCCAAAAATGGCAATAAGGGGTACGCTGATCAGGCCCGTGCCTATGATGGTGCGGCCACTTTTCTTGATTTTACTCAGGTCAATTTCCAGACCCAGCACAAACAGCAGAAACACAAAGCCGAGCTGAGCGATGGTATCGACGTTGGCGGGATCTGTGACCAGGCCCAGCGCCAGGGGCCCGGCGATCATGCCGCCCAGAATGTAACCGGCTATGGGTGGAAATTTAATGCGGGCAAAGAGAATGGCGAGAAAGCCGGACAGAAACAGGGCGATGCCGATATCGTGTACCAGCGGCGGCAATTCACCGCCGGCAGCAAAAGCGGGCAAAGGCCCAAGCAGCAAGGCCATGACAAAGCCGCACTTTAAAGCGGAAGCTCCGCCCGGTAATTTCACCCCAAACATGAACCCTTTCCTGGAATATTGCAGATACGCAGGATATACAATTCTGTGTTTGATCGCACCCGAAAAAATCCGCAGAGCCTGCCAGGCTCGAGGTTCTATCTTTTGTGGGACCGCCAGCCACACTTGGAGCAATCGCGTTGAGCTTGGGAATCCTTGGCTTGCTTCGGTATCCTTAATGGATCTGGTCAGGGTTTCCGTGCTGAAACCACCAGGCCGGCTACCGCTTTTCCGCTTTCCTGTCGTGTAGATTCCTGACTGATCAGGATTTGCGAAAAGCCGCAAGCTTCCATTATTCTCTCCACATAGCTCTCGCTGTGGCTAAACCGACCCTGCGGGTTCAGACGGAATCCATTGGTAGTCGGGCCAGAGGCCTCCAGCGTGAACAGCACCGTCCCGTTTTTGCCCAGCGCGTGGAATGAAGAGAGAAGCACTTGCTGCAGATCTCCGAAATAGCACAGGGTGTCGGCATAAACCGCAAGGTCGAATGCGCCATCGTGTTGCTGCAGGAAGTTCGTCAGTTCGGACTCGAACAGGCCGTCGTAGAGTTTCTTCTGCCTGGCTTTTGCCAGCATGGCTCCGGAAAGATCTACGCCAACCAGTTTTTTTGCCCAAGGTCTCAAGGCTGCTGCGCAGAGTCCTGTGCCACAACCCCCATCCAGAATTTTTAATGCGCCTAGCGGTGAACCCATTAGTTGCCGGAGCAGGGGTGCCAGCATTTGGGGCAACTTATACTCCAGGCTTTCCAGATGGGATTCAAAGCTGGCAGCGAATTGATCAAACATGCTGCGAATGACATCGTCAGGTGCCCGCAACATGGGGCTGTTGCCGCGAATGGACTGCAACATGAATTGCGCTTGCGCGTTGTCGGGCTCGCACGCAAGCCATTGTTCATAAGCGTTTTGCGTTTGACTGAAAGTACCCTGCTCCAACGATGAGCGGTACTCCAGCTGGAATGTAGATTGGCACAGACCGTCATGCGCCAGTGACAAATCCGGTTTGATTTCGACGGCCTGCTGAAAGCAGGTGATGGCTTGCCTGTACTGTTGTGCCACTTTGTAGGCATTACCCAGGTTGTACCAGGCATTCAGGTATTGTGGATCCAGCTCAACGGCTTGGCGGCCGGCCTCGATGGCATCATCAAGCCGATCCATGCGGCGCAGGCTTATGCTGAGCTTGCTGTACGATGCCGCTTCTGCAGGCCGCAGGGCAATGGCTTGCTGGTAGCATTCGGCGGCTTCGGCATAGCGTTCCTGCTCTTGCAGGAGATTACCGAGATTCATGATGGCATCGAAATAATCGGGCTGGCGTTGAATGGCGCTGCGGATCAGCCGAATAGCGGCTTCGCTGTTACCTTCTTGGTGTGTCAGCAGGCCCAGGTAATGCAGGGCGCCAGTGTGGTCGGGCCTTGCCTTCAGCACCGAGCGATACAGTGTGTTGGCCTGTTGCCGCTTGCCTTGCTGATGCAGGTCCAGAGCGTGCCTGAATTTGGCTTCCAGTTTGCTGGTGTGATGGAGAGGCATGGTGCGAACTTTAACAGGCCCTGCTGCGTCTTGTAGAATGTCGGCAGTTTTTTTATATGCATACCTGAAAATCTGTCGGCGTGCAGTGGCGGCAGGCGTCCCCGATTTTTATGGAAGTCAATTTGTGGAGTTGGAATGCCAATTAATTCTGATCTAGAGCAAAATCAGCGACGGGCCAAGGTGCTCCGAATATTCCGCAAATTACACCGGCTTACTGGTACTTTCCTTTTTGCATTTTTCTTTGTGGTTGCGGTGAGTGGCCTGTTGTTGGGCTGGAAGAAGCATACTGGTGATCTGCTTTTGGCCGAAACCCGCAATGGAACGTCTGTAAACCAGGCGGAATGGCTGCCGCTGAGCGAAGTGAGCGCCAAAGCTCAGGCGTACCTCAGGGATTCGGTTTCGGCCGAACTATCAACAGAAATTGATCGTATTGATGTGCGGCCAGGCAAAGGCATTGCCAAAATTTTGTTCACCGGTCATTACCAGAGCCTGCAGGTTGATCTTGCCACAGGGCAGATAGTGAATCACGAAACCAGACGTTCCGATTTCATCGAGCATATCCATGACGGCTCACTGGTGGACGAGTTGATGGGCTGGAAAAAAGGCCTGTTCAAACTCGCTTACACGACTACGATGGGTCTGGCATTGCTGCTTTTTACCGTCACCGGCTTCTGGCTCTGGTGTGGCCCTAAAATATTGCGCAAACAGAAAAAGCTGGCACGGGAAAGATAGGGGAAATTCTGATTTATTTGGAGTTTCTGCTGGTCAGGGCCCGCGAAAAATTCCGCTTATGCTGGAAAGGAGAAACCCATGAACAAGATTGATGAACTGATTGATTCCGCGCTGCAAGAGGAAGATAAGGCTTTGTTTGAAAAACTGGACGGGGACATGAACCTGTTTGATATGGCGGCTTCGGTTTACCAGGGAAAGCTGCGCTGGCTGTCCATCATGTTGACCGTGTGGATATTCGTTCTTGCCGCAATTGCCGTTTATTGTGCTGTACAGTTTTTTGCAAGTGAGGCGACACGCGAACTGGTTCTGTGGGCGGTCTGTTTTGGATTCTGTCTCATGGCCATCATTACTCTGAAAATGTGGTTCTGGCTGGAAATCCAGAAGAACGCCGTGCTGCGGGAAGTCAAACGGGTTGAGTTGCAGGTGGCACGTTTGCATCAGTTGCTGTCTGCGCAAAGGCATAGCGGATAAAAGTCAAACTCAAATCAAATCGGATCACGTCCAGGCAAATCGGGGTTGCTCAAAATGCGCAACCCGGGTTGATTTTCCAAGCAGGGCCACCTCCCGGAACTGGTAGGCGAGTGCTGCCGTCGGCGCCGCGATCCAGTCATTGCCCAGAGGCATTTTCAAAACCGGATGTTCAGACCTGCGTTTATACTGCAGGATCGGTGCGTCACTGCGTAACAATTCGCTGCACGGAATCCGGTGTATGGATTCAACTTCAGCTGGGTTGGCACGAAGCTCGCCAACACTCCCGCCCCAGACCACCACCG
>JBGTHE010000570.1:0-7266 GCA_041746335.1 Lysobacterales bacterium
AATCCTGCCTGGCCCGGCAATGACCGGGCCGTATTTATTACTGCGTCTCGAATGTCGATTTGTGCAGAATTTCCTTCCACTGGCTTTCACCTGAATCTCACCGCGTGCGTTTATCCTGATAAACGCCAGCAAAGTTTCAAAAGAGAAAACATGAAGGCCATCCATATCGCCTGGTTTCGCCAGGATTTGCGCATTGACGACAATCCCATGCTGGCAAACGCCTTCTCGGCCGGTGTGCCGGTGCTGCCGGTTTACATCCATGCTCCGCAGGAGGCGGGTGATTGGCCGCCTGGGGGGGCTTCCCAATGGTGGCTGCATCAGGCACTCCAATCGCTGCACACGGAATTAGCTTTAGCAGACCTGCCCCTGATCCTGCGGACGGGCGACAGTCTTCAACAGCTTTTGGACATCACTCAGTGGCTGGCGGACAAAGGTCTGAACGTCACTCAGGTTCACAGCTCAAGACTCTACGAACCTGCAGCCGTGGCGCGGGACCAGATCGTGCAGCAAACTTTGCGGGAGCAGGGCCTGGAATGGGTACAGGGTAATGCCAGCTTATTGATTGAACCCGAGCATCTGAGCAATCAAAGTGGCCATCCCTACCGGGTATTTACGCCCTTCTGGAAGCAGCTGCGCCAATTGCCCCCGCAAGCACCTGTGGAATTTGATCGCTTCGCGTTGCGAGCGCCTCCCGCACTACCCGATTCATTAACGCTCGATCAGTTGAGACTTTTGCCGACGATCCCCTGGTATACAGGCCTGGCCGCGCGCTGGGATGCCAGCCTTGCGGGGGCGAGCAAAACACTGCAAAAATTTCTGGGGGAGGCCGTTAACGACTACAAGAGGCAGCGTGACCTGCCCGCAGTGGCAGGCACTTCCTCGCTCTCTCCCTATCTGCATTTTGGCCAGCTGGGTCCGCGCCAGGTGTGGGCGGCCACCCATGCTGCCAGGGCGCAGGAAAGCGTTGGCGGTTTTACCTTTCTCAGTGAGTTGGCCTGGAGGGAGTTTGCTTACCATCTGCTGCATCATTTTCCGCATTCGGATTTGCAGGCACTGAATCCCCGCTACCGCAATTTCCCCTGGAAGCCCGATCAATACCTGCTCAAGGCCTGGCAACGTGGGCAGACTGGCTATCCGCTGGTTGATGCCGGTATGCGGCAACTCTGGCATACGGGCTGGATGCACAATCGGGTTCGCATGGTGGTAGCCTCCTTCCTGGTGAAACATTTATTGCAACCGTGGCAGCAAGGCGCTCGCTGGTTCTGGGACACTCTGGTTGATGCAGACCTCGCCAGCAACAGCATGGGCTGGCAATGGGTAGCCGGCAGTGGTGCGGATGCGGCGCCTTATTTCCGCATTTTCAACCCCTTCGGGCAAGGCGAAAAATTTGATCCCGCCGGTGATTATGTCAGGCTGTGGGTGCCTGAGCTGGCACGAATGCCGGCAGACTATATCCATAAACCCTGGGAAGCTCCGGCGCTGGTACTGCAAATGGCGGGTGTATGTCTGGGTGAAAATTACCCTTCCCCAATCATTGAGCACCGGGCTGGAAGGGAGCGCGCACTGGCCGCTCTTTCTGCCATCAAGAGCGCGGCGGACGACTGACCGCCTACCGCGATTGGTGGCGGTGTAATAATGCCGCAGGCACAGGAGCTCTATTTATTGACGGACCTTCAGCAAGCCGCCATGCTGAACGTGAAGCCATCCCCACCCATTGAGTTTTGATTTTCATGCCTGTACGCGACATCAGCCTGATAGTGCTCGTTTGCCTGATTTGGGGCTTTAATTTCATTGCGGCGGCACAGGGCATGAAGCATTTCTCGCCAATGGTGTTCCTGACGCTGCGCTTCCTTGCAGTGCTGGTGGTGATGTTGCCTTTCCTGCGCTTACCACCGGCTGATCAATGGGGGCGGCTGATGTTTGTCTGCCTGTGTATCGGAGCTATACATTTCACCCTCTTTTTCTGGGCCATCGCGCGCTCGAACGACCTGACTTCCATAGCCATCATCCAGCAAATCTACATTCCTTTTTCCGTGCTTTTCGCGGTCGGCTTTCTGGGCGAAAAAGTAGGCTGGCGAACAATGGCAGCCATAGCAGTATCGTTCTCAGGTGTGGCACTACTCAGTTTCGATCCGCTCATTTTCAGCCAGCTCGATGTACTGTTCGTGGCACTGTTTGCGGCTGCTGCGCAGGCCTTGGGATCGGCATTCATGCGGGGTATCCGCGGTGTCGGTTCGATGAATTTTCAGGCCTGGACTGCTTTGGTTACCTTACCGGTACTAATCGCGTGCAGTCTGTGGCTGGAAACAGGCCAACTGGAAGCCATTCGAACAGCCAACTGGCTGGACTGGGCCAGTGTGACCTATTCCGGCCTGATTTCATCCGTCGTCGGATATGGCCTGTTCTTCGTTCTGCTGCAACGTCATCCGGTTTCCACAGTCATGCCGTACATGCTGCTGATGCCGCTGTTCGCTATTCTTTTCGGGGTACTGATCTGGGGTGACCGCCCCGGCCTGAAGCTGTTGCTCGGTGGTGCACTGGTTCTGAGCGGCATCCTGTTCATCAGTTTTCGGCAACGCAGCAAAATTCCGGTGGCTGATGCGTGAAAAACAATTTGTCTGAGGAAGCTCTCATGAATGGGTTCCTGAATAATTCAGAACTTCCCATGTCTGCACGAGGCTGAATTTTGATTGAGCTGATTGTCCTCTCCATCGCAATGCTCTGCACCGGTCTGGTGGGAGGCTTACTGGCCGGCCTGTTGGGTGTGGGCGGCGGCCTTGTCATCGTTCCCATGCTGGAATTTGCCCTGGGTTTTGTCGGTGTTGATCCGGCCATCCGCATGCATATAGCCGTCGCCACTTCTCTGGCCACGATCATTCCCACGTCCATTTCATCTTCCCGCGCACACTTCAAGCGCCAGGCCGTGGATGTGGAGCTGATACGGACCTGGGCCGCGTGGATTTTCCTCGGCGCCCTGGCCGGAACCTGGATTGCCAGCCAGGTACACAGCCGGGTGCTGTCGGGGATATTTGCCGGCGTGGCATTTCTGGTTGCACTCAAAATGATGCTGCCACTGGACAATAAAACGTTTACCCCAACCGTCCCCCGCGGACCAGCGATGATCCCGGTGCCTACGATGATTGGCCTGATCTCAACCATGATGGGTATTGGCGGAGGCTCCTTGAGCGTTCCTACCCTGACTGCTTTCGGTGAGCCCATACACCGGGCGGTGGGTACGGCTTCCATGATCGGATTGCTGATCGCCATTCCCGGCACGGCTGGTTTTATGCTAACGGGTTACGGCAACCCACTGTTACCTGCAGGCAGTATCGGTTTTGTCAATCTGTTGGGGTTGGCGCTGATTGCACCCACCACCGTGCTGGCCGCCCCCTTGGGAGCACGGCTGGCGCATGCCATGGACAAGCGACATTTATCTTTGCTGTTCGGGACTTTCCTGCTGATCGTGGCTATTCGAATGTTGGTGAAAACTTTGGCGGGATGAATCCTTGCTCTCGGACGGCCGGCCCCTGAGCCTGCACTAGAACGGCCAGATCCTTGGCGCCAGGAAAACTGCCAACACACCCAACGCAATGTTAAGCACAATACCAATGCGGGCAAAATCACTGAAGCGATAGCCACCCGGCCCGTAAACCATCAGATTGGTCTGGTAGCCGATCGGTGTGGCAAAACTGGCAGACGCAGCCATCATGATGCAGGCCACGAAAGGCCACATACTGACGCCAAGGCTCTCAGCCGCTGCCTGGGCAATGGGAAAAATCAGAACGGCTGCCGCGTTGTTGGTGATGACTTCGGTCATCAGGCTGGTGATGGCATAGATCGCAGCCAGAGCCAGCCAGGGGTTTTCCCCGGCCAAAGATAACCAGGAACGCGCTACCGCTTCGGCAGCGCCCGTGGCCGACATGGCAGAGCCGATCCCCAGCGCCACACCGATTACGACCAGCACATTCCAGTCTATGCTGGCCCGGGCAGACTCGATGCGGGTGCAGCCGGTGGCTATCATCAGCAAGGCCCCTGCCATGGCCGCTTCCAGCATCGTGACCCATTCCAGCGTGGCCGCCAGCACCATGCCGGTCAATATCGTCAGAGCTAACCAGGCTTTCTCGTGCCGGGGTAAGTTAGCATGAGTAACTTCACTGACCAGCAGGAAGTCACGTGAATTACGATTCTGCTTGCGGAACGAGAAACGGGTTTCCAGCAACAGGATATCGCCTGGCCGCAACACAATATCGCCCAGCTTGCCAGCGATACGCTCGCCATTACGCGCCACTGCAATCACCACGGCATCGTAGCGGGTGCGGAAATTGCTGTCGCGTATCGTTCGGCCCGCGATAGGGCTGGTGTCAGAAACCACCGCTTCAACCAGACGACGTTCGGCACGCGGCTCATCCAGTTTGAACACCTGATCCGGGGCCGGAATCAATCCTCGCAGGCGTAATATGTCCACCACCGAATCGACCACGCCGATAAATACCAGCCGGTCATCCGCACGCAGCACTTCTGCCGATGATACGGCCGGCAATAACTGCCCGGCGCGTTCGATTTCAGCCAGGAAGGCCCCGGGCAGGTGCCGCAAACCCGCCTGTTCAACCGTCTTACCTACCAGCGAACTTCCACCTTCGACCAGCATTTCAATGGCGTATTCACGAGGATCGTCCTGCAACAGCAATGGTGGCTTGCGTTCCGGAATCAGCCAGCGGCCCGTCAGCAGGACAATGGCGATTCCCAGGAGTGCAGAAGGTAATCCCAGCGCACCGATTTCAAAGAATCCCATGGGGCCGAGTTCAGTTTCACTGAGCACCATGCCATGAACGACAAGATTGGTACTGGTACCGATAATGGTACAGGTGCCACCCAGGATGGCGGCATAGCTCAACGGTATCATCAGTTTGGAGACCGATATCTGGCAGCGCCGGCTCCAGTCTTCCACCACCGGGATCAGCATCGCCACTACCGGCGTGTTATTCAGAAAAGCACTGATCGCCGTGACGGGTAACATCAGCCGGGCTTGTGCAACCACCACAGTTTTGGGACGGCCCAGCAGCCGCGCACCCAGGGAATGCACTGCTCCGGTATCCACCAGGCCGGCGACCACCACAAACAACAGCGCCACGGTGATCAGGCCGGAGCTGGAAAATCCGGACAAGGCTTCGGCCGGTTCCAAAGCACCGGCAAATACCAGTATGGCCAGGGCCGAACCCAGTATGAACTCCGGAGCCAGCCGTGTGCGTACCAGCAGTATCAGGCTGATCAAGACCATCAACAGGGTTAGCCAGGCTTCAAAACCCACTCAACTCTCCTCGAACGAAAAACGCCGACAACGGCTGGAGAATTTGCTCCATCCGGGCCGGCCACAGAAGCACAGCATAGCCAAAGCGCGGGGCGGCGCACATCCCCTTCCGACGGAATGAAAAAGCAGGCTTACTTGAGTTTGAGCTGGGTTTTTTTGCTGTCTGCCAGAAACTTGTTCAATTTTTTTGAAGCGGATTTGAAACGCTTGTCCATGGTTTTGAATTCTTTCCAGGAGCTGACCAGCATTTCCTGGTAAACCATCTCGTCCTCATCAACCAAATAAAGCTGCCTGACGAATATCGTCGGGCTTTGCAGTAGCAATGCCTGAAAGCCATCTTCATCAATATTCATCAGATCTACCACCGACTGATCCAGTAGCAAGCCGGAGGCTCATGTTGTCCTCAGGCAATACGGATGCTCAATAGCCAAACTCTGGTTGCAGCACCCGAGCTCAGGGCTGTGCTGCCTGCTCCTGCAAATATCGCTGGTAGCTGGCATAGCCCGCCAGCCTCGCCTGATATTCGCGAGTGACTCGGTCAGGCACAGGTTCATGGAGCGTTACCCACTTCTTGCCCTCTTGGGTTTGCCAACCCTGCCCGGTAATGCGGTAGAGATTACCGTCAGGACCGGAATAGATGTGACCGGCAGCAGTGGGGTCTTCGGGTTTTGCAGGTTGACCGTCGAGCTGATAAGTCCCTGAGCCAATATAGTTTCGCGCAGCACCGCTGTTTGCAGGCCGGGCCTTGCCGTCTTCGCCCTGGACCCACTCGCTGTCGTCATCGGGCAAGTCTATCGTCGCCGAAACCGACATGGGGTAAGGGTAAGGATTACCCCAGAACGGATCGTGATAGCCACCGTAACCCCAGGCACCGCGCGTGGGATAGTAGCGGGCGCCATAACCGTAAGGTGGCCAGTACCCACCATATCCATAAGCACCCCAAAACGCATAGTCTCGCTGGCGTGGATCATAGGTGGGGTCGTAGTAAGTGCCGGACCCCGTTGGGCCTGGGCCTTTTTGGATACCTTTGTCAGCCGTATAGGTACCGCTGTAGCCGTAGGTATGTTTGTAAGCCTGCCGGTCGGGGTTTCGGGTCTGCACCTTCGGCTCACTGTCTTCGGGCACGCTGTGACTGCGTTGCAAAGAAGCTTCGATCTGGGCTATTCGATAGTCCTCAGTTCCCGGGACTGCCGCCAGCACATGGGCTTTGTCACTGTTAAGAGGAATGCTGGCAAATTTTGCCGGCAGCTCTTCGACAAAATTCCATGGGCCTTTGAGTTCCCGCGCACTGAACCAGCGCCCAGCCAGCAACAGGTAAAAGCGATCCTGATACACGAACAGGTCATGATCTGCGTTGGCAGCGAACTGCAGATCAGTTCCCTCCAGCACCTGCAATTGCAGCGGCCCGTCAAAAAGGATCAGTTCTGCAGGCTCATAGCTCAGTTTGAGCGGTGGCGGAGCCCGGTCAGTTTGCTTCGGTGGCACTATTCTGGCGAGGCGTTCCCAACCATTAGCCATTGCGAGATTTTCGATGTCGACCGGAAGCTTTGTAGCAACCTGCCAACTGCCACCGGAAAGATCGTTGTTCTGCAGCCAGTAATCGCCGAAAACCAGGTACCAGAGGTTACTGGAGGTGTGGTGAAACACCAACCAGTCGGTGTTGACCACGATTTCGAGCTGCGAATTCCGGATCGCTGCGGTTTGAGGCGGGCCGTCAAACAGAATCAGAATCGCGGGTTTCTCTGACAGCATGATTTCGGGCGGGTCCTGTTCGCGGCCCGGCGAAGGTACGACCAGACTGTCGGCAAAATCTTCGGGTAAAGCCCGCAGCAGGTATTCCAGCGAAATGCTTTGCCGAGCCTGTTTCAGAGCATCCTGCAGCAACGGGTAGGCACCCGGGCTGCTTTTCAGGGACTGTGCACTTTCAGGCATCGATTCATCAGCCTGTGCCCGGACCG
>JBGTHE010000571.1:0-7843 GCA_041746335.1 Lysobacterales bacterium
TTGCAGGCCCAGCGTTGCGGCGTGCACGCCGCCTTTGATGCCGACAACCTGGCCGTAAACAACCATCTTTGGATTTTAGGAAAGCTCATGCTCAAGCGTTCGTCGAATGGCGCTGACCATATTGATGCGCTGGCCGCTGGCATGGGCTGATTCAGTGGAGCTGGGGAATTCGTGTGAGCCTCTGAGGCCGCCCATTCTCTGGGGCTGGCTGCTGGAAAATACGTGGTTCTCTAGGGGCTCGAATTCAGCTTGAGATGCGCTCTCGGCTTCGGAACGGGCTGCCTCAACACTTGCGGTAGCGGTGGATGCAATTTCTGCCCACTCGGCTTCGTTCATCACAGCGGGCACCAGTAAAGACTCGAGTCGCGGCAGGGGATCGCGGGCCCACTCATCGGCAACCAGCGATTCTGATTTGTACGATTGTGTGTCCTGGAAACTGTGACCTTGCAAGCGCGGGACGGTCAGCCTGAGCAAGCACGGGCCTTCGCCACTACGAACGTGGTCAACGGCTTCGTTGATCAGCGGTGCGGCCTCGGCCGGGTCAGCACCGTCGCCTTCGATTATTCTGAGGTTGCGGAAACTCTTCAGGTTCTCGGCAATGTTTCCACCCGGGGTTTGCATTGATGAACGTACCGAGATGCCAAAGCCATTGTCTTCGATGTAAAAGAGCATGGGCAGTTTGAGCGTGGTGGCAATGTTCAGCGCCGACCAAAAACCGTTGGTAGCCGTCGATCCATCACCACCCAAAGCCACACTGATGGCGCCGCTTGCAGCGGCATCGTTCAGTTGTCGCTCGCGATATTGGAGGGCCTGGGCCCAACCTGCAGCCGGTGTGTACTGTGAACCCACACCGCCGCAAATGGGTAAGGCGGTTGCACCGTTTGGATTTGGGAAGTTGGACACAGCGCCTATGTCACGGCCATTGGAGTATCCGCCCATAAGGCCAAGAGAAGATTTGAGGGCTTCGAGGGCAGTAACTCCGATCGAGAGCAATATCGGCCGCGACCGGTAGTAGCCGCAGATCGCGTCATGCGGGTGGGTCAACACTGTGCCCAGCATGACCTGGGCTACGTCGTGGCCTCTGGCGGAGAATTGGTACAGGACTTTCTTTTCGGGTACTAAACAGGTTTCTTCCAGTTCATCCAGTGCTCGGGATACGTGCACGAGGTGTGCAATTTTCTTCCACTCGGCCGCGGAACGAGTGCTGAGCGCTGTGCGTTCGAGGGTTTCTCGTTGATTGCTTTCAATCGAGCGTAGCGTCGGCATTTACAATTCTCCCTGCGACAGGGGGTCGTGCTGGCACTCGGTCCACCAGTCACCCCGTCGACACCGATTTCTCGACGCCCAAAGCCCAGGGGTTCGGGGCACCTGTTGTACAGCAGCTTCTCAACCTCCTGATGCAGTAAAGATTATGGCTCAGGGATTACGAGCAGAATTTGCCATTTTGGGCGGCTGGGACAGGCTTTTTGCCGACATTCGTTCAGATGAGGGGGAATGGTGCGAATCTTTTTCAATGTGGCAAAAGCTGAATACTGATTGCCTGGCTGAAGCTTTAAGATTGAAACTCTGGATTCCGGCGTTCGCCGGAATGACGGCGTTGATGAAGTTGACGTCACCCCGGGCACTGCTCCCTTCGTCTCTCCGTCTCCATCTCCCCGCTCCGTCATGCCGGGCTTGACCCGGCATCCATGGTCGTCTGGACCCCGGCTCGGAGGCCGGGGTGACGTTCGGCTCGGAGGCCGGCGTGACGTTCGGCTCGGAGGCCTCACCTACTGGACTATCTCCGGATTTTCTCCTTTTGCTGATTTCCACACCGCTTCAACGATGGGCTGGGTGAACCACTCGTTAAACCGGGCTTGCAGGAAAACATCGCCTTGGGTGAACTGGCTTTCAAAGGCGGAGAGGTCGATAGCCGCCTGGGTTTCTGCCAGTGTCTTGCCCTGCTCGCTCAGTGCCGCTACCTGGCTGGCGACGCTGTTGAGCGTGTTGGCCATCAGGTCGAGGTAATCGCGATTCAACTGCACGTCTCCATGGCCGGGGATGAGCTGCTGGAAATCCATGGCAGCGAGAGTTCGCAGGGTAGCTGCCCACTCGGTGGCTCGTCCGCCGTGGCCGTAGGGTGTGGGCCACACTACGATATCGCCACTGGCGAGGATTTTCTCTTCAGGCAGCCACATCACGATGTCGCCGGGTGTGTTGCCGGTGCCGGGATGCAGCAGCTGGATTTCCCGCTGGCCTGAATGGATGGTGAGTGCATCGCTGAACAGCAGATTGGGATATGCGGGCACGAAATTTCGGTATTGCGCTTCCAGAAGATCAGCGTCTTCGATGAACTGCCGGAACCAGGTGATGGTGCCTGCATCGAAGGACGCTGCCCGCTCGGATGCCAGCAGGCCTTCGATGCCGGGCTTGTTGTCACTCACGGTATTGCGCATGTTCTGCTCATTCACGGCCAGGTAGCGGGAAATCAGCTCACGCGTGTAAGGGTGGGCAATGACCTGCACATGGGGGAAGGCCTGCAAATAGCGCGACACGCCGAGTACGTGGTCCATGTGCCAGTGGCTGATAACCACGTGGGTGACGGGCTGGTCGGTAATGCTGCGGATTTTCTCGATCACCCGATCGGCCACCAGTGGCAGGTTGCCACCATCGAACACCACCACGCCTGCATCGCTGACCACGAAGGTGGTATTGGGGGTGACCGGCAGCCGGGTGCTGTCGGGCCGATTGCCCAGCCACACGCCGGGGGCGAGTTCGGTGAATTGCATAAGCAGGGGGTCGTTCTCTGCGATTGCGTTTTGCGTGAAAAGACTGATGGCCAGGCCACACAGGCAGACGTACAAGCGTGGGTTTCGTGGAAATTTCATGCGGGTGATTTTGGCAGGGCCGTTGGCGCAGCCAAGGGTTATTGCGACAAGGCGTTCTTTAGAACAGGCTGGTTGTAGCTTGGCGTTCTGCCAGGCAGGACTTCTGACGGCCTGCGATCCGATGACGCTGGTCGGAATATTCCCGAAAAGTTTTATCTAGCGTGAGGCCAAGCGCAAAAGCGATGTCGGCCAGCGTTCCGATGGTCATATTGCTGTCCCCGGAGAGCAGTTGGCTGATCCGAGCCTTGCTTTTGCCTAACCTCTGCGCTAGTTCAGCCTTGGTGACACCACAATCTTCCATCGCAACCAAAATGTCTTCCGTAACGCGAAACAGGAAAGCGCCTCTGGCCAGGTCGCGTTCCCTATCGGATTGTTTCTGATTGTCCGGCTGTTTCATCTGGTTTCTCCTTCCAATTCGTTTCGCCAGTTTTGCCTGACTCGCGTGATATCTGCTTCTCTCAGCTTCAACCACGTTTTCTTAACATAGTGGCTGATGACGATGGTGTCTTTTTGTTTCCGCGAGTACCAAAAATAAGCCCGGATCGGTATTCGCTTGATTGCAAAAAACTTGGTGTGGCCATCCAGGCTTGCTTCGGGTTCTGCCCAGTTTCCATGTAATCTCGCACCATCAATCCAATCTGAAAACAACTGAATCAGCTGGCCTTCGATCAAATTTGCCTTTTGTACTGGCAACATCCGCGCAACACCATGCCATGAATCCAAAGCTCCGGGCGCATGTATGACTCGGCGACTGGGGCCCTGCCGATCTGCAAAGTCATAAATGGAAAGGAACCTCACGAGTTAATATATATGTTAACTTTGTTGATCACAAGTTTTTCCCCCTAGTTCGTCCGCCCCTCCATCGCAACCGGCACATTTTTCTCAGTCACCAACATTATCGCCATTCAGCGCATGCTGTGGCATGGTCGCTGCAGGGACAATTGGCCTATAACTCTCATGTGCGTAGGAATTTAGCTGCGAATAGCACTTGACCTGGGATTGGATCCCGGCTCGGTGGCCGGGATGACGTTCGGCTCGGAGGCCGGGGCGACGCTCACTCTGTTAAAGTCGTGTTGTCTCACCGGCGTTGCCGCGGGAACGCACATTAAAGTCGATTCTAGGATAGCGAAGATTTCTGGGGCACGGACCCGGTCTTTTGTTCGCGGCCGAGGCCGCTCCCACAAGCAGCCCCGCTTTCAGCGTGCGATAATTCCCAACTTCACAATTGAATGCTCAGGAACCCCGCATGGACCAGCAAGCCACACAGAAATTTGTTGATGAAAAGTGGAATGATGAAATCGTTCCCGCGCTCGTCGAGTACATCAAGATCCCCAACAAGTCGCCGCATTTCGATCCGAAGTGGGACGAACATGGCTACATGGAAGACGCGGTTCAACTGATTTTTGGCTGGTGCAAAATGCAGGATATTCCGGGTATGACCGCAGAAATCGTGCGTCTGCCGGGCCGCACTCCGCTGATCTTCATGGAAATCCCGGGCACCGATCCAAGCAACGAAGACACCATTCTTTTATACGGCCACCTCGACAAGCAACCGGAGATGACGGGCTGGGCCGACGGCCTGGGCCCATGGATACCGGTGATCAAAGGCGACAAGCTCTATGGTCGTGGCGGGGCGGATGATGGTTATGCTGCTTACGGTTCGCTGACTGCCATCATGGCGGTGCAGCGCGCACAACTTCCCCATGCCCGTTGCGTGGTGATCATTGAAGCTTGCGAGGAGTCCGGCAGCTACGACCTGCCCGCTTATATTGAACACCTGCAAGCCCGCATCGGCACGCCGTCGCTGGTGGTCTGCCTGGATTCGGGTGCTGGGAACTACGACCAGCTGTGGTTGACGGTCTCGCTGCGTGGCATGGCCGCCGGCACCTTGCGAGCCGATGTGCTGAAAGAAGGGGTGCATTCGGGTTATGCCTCGGGCGTGGTTCCTTCCAGCTTCCGAGTACTGCGGCAACTGTTGAGCCGCCTCGAAGATCCCGAGACCGGCCGGGTTTTGCCGGAATACCTGCACGCCGAAATCCCCGAACAGCGCATTGAGCAAACCCGCATGGTGGCCGAAGAGCTGGGTGACAAAGTATTCAAGGCTTATCCCTTCCACGGCAACACCAGCCCTATGGCGGACAACAACGTCGACCGCATCCTCAATCGCACCTGGCGGCCCGCTCTTTCGGTGACCGGGGTGGATGGTATGCCCGCGCTGGAGAATGCCGGCAATGTGCTGCGGCCGTACACGTCGCTGAAGTTGTCCATGCGCCTGCCGCCCACGCTGGATGCTGATGACGCGACAGCGCAAATGAAGCAAACGCTTGAAAGCAACCCACCCTATGGCGCGAAGGTGGAGTTCAGTTACGACCAGGCGGCCTCTGGCTGGAATGCTCCGGCGGTTGCGCCCTGGTTACATGCTTCGCTGGAAAGCGCTTCGCAAGCGGCCTATCAGCGTGGTGTTCTGTACATGGGCGAGGGCGGCACCATTCCCTTCATGGCCATGCTGGGCGATGCCTTCCCCGAGGCGCAGTTCATGATCACCGGCGTGCTGGGCCCCAACTCGAACGCGCATGGCCCGAATGAATTCCTGCATATTCCGTTCGCCCGAAAGCTGACGAGCTGTGTGGCACAGGTGATCATCGACCACCACCAAAGGTAGAGTTAGGACCGTCATCCCGGACGGCGCAACCTTTCCTTACGTCATCCCGGACAGCGCGGAGCGCGTGATCCGGGATCCCGCCCCGGATCAAGTCCGGGGTGACGGGCCGGGATGACGTTCGGGTCGGGGGCCTGGATGACGTTCGGCTCGGATACCCGGATGACGGCCACTTTACTAACCCGTCATTCCGGCGAATGCCGGAATCCAGCGTCTAATGATCCCGGCTCGGGGGCCGGGATGACGTTCGGCTCGGGGGCCGGGATGACGTTCGGCTCGGGGGCCGGGATGACGTTCGGCTCGGGGGCCGGGATGACGGGAAAGAAGGAGCGCCCCGGTTCAAGTCCGGGTGACGGGCCGGGATGACGAGAAAGAAGGAGCGCCCGGTTCAAGTCCGGGGTGACGGGCCGGGATGACGGAATAAAGCGGGGGGGCCGGAAGACGGAGAATAGGGTCGTAGTGACGACAAAGCCTGATTAGGAGCAATATCATGTCAAGACAAACCGTACATCAAGTGATTGGCGTTTTAATGCTTTGCGCAATTAGCCTGCCAGCAGCACAGGCCGAAGTCACACAATCCGGTGACAGCAGCTTTACGGTCAGCCATACGATTGAAACAGCGGCCAGCCCCGCAGACGCCTGGGCAGCCCTGACCCAACGTATCTCCGACTGGTGGAACCCGGATCACAGCTGGAGTGGTGACGCGGCGAATTTCTATATACGCGCAGAACTGGGCGGTTGCTTCTGTGAGCGGCTGCCTGGCAAGGATGGCAATCCGGAAGGTGGCGTGGAGCATCTGCGCATCATTTACATCAAATCGGGTGAGGAGATCCGTTTTGATGGCTCGCTGGGTCCGCTGCTCGATATGCCGGTGCAGGGTCGTATGAGCTGGACGGTCAGCCCGGCTGCTGAGGGCGCTACTGGTAGCCGTATCACCTTCACCTACCGGGTGCACGGTTTTATGGAGGGCGGGTTTGCTGGACTGGCGCCGGTCGTCGACAGCGTGATTGGCCAGCAGCTGCAGCGCTTGCAGGCGCTGTTGAACCCAGAGGTAGCATAGTAGGCATTGGGTCAGAGAGGTGGATAGATGACGCAACTAAAAACCGCCGTGGTAACAGGTGCCAGTTCGGGCATCGGCCAAGCCATTGTTGAAAGCCTCTTCGAAGCTGGCTATGCCGTGATGGCCGCAGGGCGTGACCCAACACGCACGCAGCAACTGCAGGATGTGCAAAAGGGTATACACAGCTGGGTGGGCGATCTCACCTCAGTCGATCATTGCAATCAGCTCATTGCAGCGTGTATTGCCCAGTTTGGTCGCCTGGATGTGCTGGTGAATAATGCCGGCATCTTCGAGGGTGCCAACGCGGAAGCAACCAGTGACGACAATTGGTCGCAAACCATAGCAACCAATCTCAGTTCAGCGTTTTACCTCAGCCGGGCTGCCATTCCGCATTTGCGTGTAGCTAAAGGTGTCATCCTGAATATTGCATCGGATTGGGGTCTGGTGGGCGGAAGGCGAGCTGTTGCTTACTGCGCCAGCAAGGGTGGCATGGTGCTCATGACCAAAGCCATGGCCCTGGACCACGCTCATGAAGGAATTCGGGTCAACGCAATCTGCCCCGGAGATGTCGAGACACCCATGATGTACATGGACGGCGCGGCTCGGGGGCTGAGTAAAGAACAGGCCGTTCGGGAAGCAAATGAGGGAAGTCTTACCGGCAGAGTGACTACCGCAGAGGAAGTTGCTGCTCTGGTGACATTCCTCGCCTCCGATTCCGCACGGCAGATTACTGGTGCGGCCGTGCCGATTGATGGTGGTAATTCCGCCTGATGTTCGTTTTCGGGGTACCCTGCTGAATGCGCGGCACGTTCCTGCCTGACCCTGGCTGTGCCGCTTTTTAGATCCCGCCCCGGATCAAGTCTGGGGTGACGGGCCGGGAAGACGACCACTATATTAACCCGTCATTCCGGCGGAGGAACGTCACCCCGGACCTGATCCGGGGCCGGAATCCAGCATTTATGGATCCCGGCTCGGGGGCCGGGATGACGGTGTAAAGAAGCCGAGATGCCCGGATCGAGTCGGGGGTGAGAATTAGCCCGTCATGCCGGGCTTGACCCGGCATCCATTGGCCATGGCTCGGAGGCCGGAATCCAGCATGTATGGATCCCGCCCCGGATCAGGTCCGGGGTGACGGACCGGGATGACGGAGTACAGAGGCCGCACGGAGTAAAGAGGCCGGTTACGCAATAAAGAGGCCGGAATTACGAGCTACTTTTGCAACGACCACATAATTATTTTTGGTCTGCGATAGAATTA
>JBGTHE010000572.1:0-3252 GCA_041746335.1 Lysobacterales bacterium
GGGTATGGGCTTTTACGTAACGGAATTGATGGGGCAAGGGGTCAGCACAGTTACCGGAGATTACTCGCGCGGTGCCTCCGGCTTTTTCGTCGAGGGCGGCAAAGTTTCATATCCGGTAGAGGAAGTAACCATTGCTGGTAACCTGTTGGAAATGTTCAGCAACATCCAGGCTTGTGGCAACAACCTCGATACCCGTGGCAATGTACATTGTGGTGACATACTGTTGCAGAAAATGACCGTTGCCGGCTCGTGAGCCTGTTCAAGCTATTTCGCATTGTTGTTCTACTCAGCATATTTTTTGTCATTCTGGCGGGCACATGGCTGACCGAACGCCGACTGGCCAGCTGGCAGCAGCCCATCTGGGTGACTCTGTATCCCATTATTGATTCCGAAAACTCCGACATCATGAGTTTTGCCAGGACACTTCAAGCGGAAGATTTTGGCTCCATCAATACATTTTTCCGCTCAGAACTGTCCCGCTATGGTGTGGTAATGGCTGCACCAATGCAGTTCCAGCTGGCACCCATCAGTTCGGAAAAGCCACCGGAAATTCCAGAGCGTCACAGCATCATCGCCATTGCCTGGTGGAGTTTGCGGATGCGCTGGTGGGCCTGGAGGCGTGAAACGCCCGGGGATCTTGTCGCGCCAGACATCCAGATGTTCCTGATTTATCACAAGCCTGGTGAATACAGCGAAATGCGCATGTCGGTAGGGATGCGAAAGGGCCGTTATGGTCTCGTCAAGGCGTATACCGGGGCTAATAATCGCAATTACAACCACGTGGTTATTGCTCATGAGTTGCTGCATGTCCTGGGAGCGACTGACAAATACGTGTTTGAAACCGGTGATCCGGTTTTCCCGGAAGGTTACGCCGATCCTAACAAGCAGCCTCTGTTTCCTCAAACCAGGGCAGAAATCATGGCTGCTGTGATTCCTTTGAGTGCTTCGCGGCATGTACTTCCTGAATCGCTTGAGCAGTGCCGAATTGGCCAGCAGACAGCAGAGGAGATCGGGCTATTCCAGCGATTAATTGATGATTAGCTATAAAGGCTTTGGATAATCCGTTCCTGAGCTGAAGATGGATTTTCAAGATGTCCCAGGAGTCGCTGAACTAGCGCCGCTTGTGACGAAACGGACCACTGTTCAGGAGTGCTGCTAAGCTGGCTTGCACCACACAGATGCCATGGGTATTCTGGCGCCCGCTCATGAGGGAATGGATATGCGAAGAAAACTGGTTGCAGGAAACTGGAAAATGCATGGCTCCCGACCGATGGTCAATGAGTTGTTGCAAGGGCTGTTAACCGGTGTCGTCAACCCGGAAGCAGCCGAGATGGCCGTGTTCCCTCCTTTTCCCTATTTGCCCCGAGTTCAGAAGATGTTGCGTGGCAGCCCCATCCATTGGGGCGCTCAGACTCTGCACCCGGCTTCTAAAGGCGCATTTACCGGCGAAGTGTCAGCAGCCATGCTGCTCGATTTCGGTTGTCGTTATGTGCTGGTTGGTCATTCCGAGCGGCGCACTCTGTTTGGGGAAGGGAATGTGGATGTTGCCGACCGCTTTGCCGCAGCGCTGGAAGCGGGTCTGGAACCGGTGCTGTGTGTCGGCGAGACCTTGCAGCAGCGTGAATCGGGAGCAACCCATCAGGTTATCGCTGAGCAGATTGGAGTGGTGCTCGGGAAATCGGGAATTGACAGCTTCGCATCTGCCACGATCGCCTATGAGCCGGTTTGGGCTATTGGCACTGGAAAAACCGCCAGCCCGGAACAAGCGCAGGAAATTCACGCTTTCATACGTGACAAACTGGCTGAACACGATGATATAATAGCCGGTCAAATACGTATCCTGTACGGCGGCAGCGTGAATCCATCCAATGCCGCCGATTTATTTGCGCGGAAAGACATTGATGGTGGGTTGATTGGCGGGGCCTCGCTGAAAGCGGAAGATTTCCTCGCCATTTACGCTGCAGCCCAATAATGAGTTCCCCGCTGGACGAGAATTTATGCAAGTTTTGAATATTTTTTACGTTTTAATCGCCATAGCCATGGTGGCACTGATACTGGTGCAGAAAGGTGCAGGTGCTACCGCTGGAGCGGCTTTCGGCAGCGGTGCTTCCGGTACGGTGTTCGGAGCCCGGGGTGCTGGTAATTTTCTCACACGCGCTACCTGGGTATTAGGCACCCTGTTCTGTGTTATCAGTTTACTGATGGCCGTCATGGTTTCGCGAATGTCCAACGCCCCAGAAACTGATCTGGGTGTTTTGAGCAGATCGCCGCAAACCACGAAAGCAGTGGATGCAGGGGCGGCCGATCCGGGTGTTGAGATGCTGGACCAGATTGATCAGGCGCAGCCATCAGCAAACGTGAACAGCGTGGAAGAACAGAACAGCGTGGAAGAACAAGCTGAAAATACCGTTCCGGTTGCCACGGAAGCGGCTGAAGATCTTCCATCCATTGATGAAGCGGGCTCGGCACCCACAGAAGTTGACCAGGATGATCCGGCCTCAGGATCAGAAACCGACGGTTCCTGACCTGGTTTACAGCTACCTAGTGCCTTGATTGGGGCGTTTTCAGGCACAACAGCGACGATTCAATTAACGTTAACAGGCCCTAGCAAGCCCAAGTGGTGGAATTGGTAGACACGCTATCTTGAGGGGGTAGTGGCGAAAGCTGTGCCGGTTCGATTCCGGCCTTGGGCACCATTAAATAAGCGGTATAACGAGCATGCTCGCAGAATATTTCCCCATCCTGGTTTTTATAGCGGTATCCACCATTCTGGGTCTGGTATTGCTGTCTATAGGCGGGTTGCTCGGCCCGCGCAACCCCACCAGCGACAAACTCTCCCCCTACGAATGCGGCTTTGAAGCATTTGAGGATTCGCGCAGCAAGTTCGATGTGCGTTATTACCTGGTTGCCATTCTGTTCATCATTTTCGATCTCGAAATCGCTTTTTTCATACCCTGGGCTCTGGTTCTGGACGAGCTGGGTGTGGTCGGGTTGGTCGCCATGCTCATTTTTGTACTTGAGCTGGTGCTGGGGTACTTTTTCTGCTGGAAGAAGGGGGCTCTCGAATGGGAGTAATCAACCCGGTTCCGGTTGCTGATGTCGAGGACATACTGCGGCCCAATCCCGATAACAATCCTCTGCTCGAACGGGGTGTAGTCACCACTTCACTGGACGCCTTGATCAACTGGGCCAGAACGGGCTCTATGTGGCCAATGACCTTTGGCTTGGCTTGCTGTGCCGTGGAAATGATGC
>JBGTHE010000573.1:0-2511 GCA_041746335.1 Lysobacterales bacterium
CCAGCAAAGTACGTTCGTCAATCAGCTTCTCGAATTCTGCCAATGGCAGCTCTGTACCGGTTGCGTCTGCGCGCACACGAACCACGCGCAGGCCGCGGCGCTGCTGGGCCAACCAGATTTGTGAAGTGGTGGGAAAGTCGAAATCCGTCACCAGGATCGTGTCGCGTTCATCCTTTGGAAACAGGCTGCTAGCCAGCGCATTTACCGATTCCGACAGTGATGATGAAAGGCTCACATCAGCAGCCGGGCAGTTCAGCAGCCTGGCAGTCACAACCCGCATTTCTTCCAGCCTGCCAACCCAATGCTCCCAATGGGAGCCGTGCTGATGGCGTGATTGCAGATAATCATTGAAGGCCTGTTCTACCGCATGGCACAACACACCATACGAACAGCTGTTTAGATAAGTCTTGCTGGCGAGCAGAGGGAAATCCTGCCGGATTTGGTCAAACTCCTGCTTAGTCAGACCCGCTTTACTTACTTCTGTAAACACGACATTGCTCCCTGGAATAGCGCTCGATGGCTGGATCCCCAGCGGCCCGATGATCTTCGGATTCTAAGTGGGTGTTATCAACAGGAAGGTTTCAACCACACCGATCAGCAAAAAGCCTGTTCCGACCCCATCGCTGCCCCAGCGGCTCTTCGTCCAGGCTGAGACTGACCACATTGAATAATGCAATATACAGACAAAAAAGCAACCAGGGATAGCGCCATCAGGAACAGATCTGCAGAAAACCGGGCGCCACCCATCAACGCAAACAACCTCGGCAGAGTCTCAAAAAGTAATCTGGGCCTGCATCCAGCGGCAAGGTAACGAGAAAATGGATCAGTTAGGCATTCAGCCCTAATATTTAAAGCCATAATCGTTTTAGGTTCCGGTATTTTTAATGGTGCAATTATCTGCACCACGAGACCTTCTCTAGTTGTTAATCAAGCGACATATGGAGGGACTTCAATGGTGCGCCCTGATTTTTTTGTTATAGGAAACTCTCTATCATGACTCAATCGATCAAGAGCGCTGTTCACCAGGCGCTTTACTCAAAGACAGCTTCTGCCCTTGAGCGTCAGCTTATGGTTCCGCTGGTTACGGGTTTTTCATCTCTGGCGATGTTGGCGCCCGCCGCGGCAATGGGGCAAGAGTCAGAGGCTTCAAGCAATGTCCTGGAGGAGGTAATCGTTTCCGCCAGCAAACGTGGAGACCAGTCTCTGCAAGACGTACCAGTTAGCATTCGTGCGTTGACGGCTGATGATCTTGATCGGCAAAACATTCAGACTTTTGAAGACTGGGTTCGCCAGGTGCCGGGCGTCACGTTCAAGGACCTTGGTCCAGGCGAGAAAACCATTGTGACCCGAGGCCTGGTATCAACAGGTGCAGCAACCACTTCGGTATATTTTGATGAAACCAATATAACGGCCTTCAACGATGGCGAGGGTGGCGGCCGAAACGTCGACTTCAAGTTGTTTGACCTGGAGCGTATCGAGGTTCTGCGCGGCCCTCAGGGCACGCTGTATGGTGCCAGCGGCATGGGCGGAACGATCCGTATCATTCCAGCCAAGCCCAACCTTTCTGAGTTTTCCGCATCAGCTGAAGGTGAGTACAGTAATACGGAGAGTGGCGGAAACAATTACGCTGTACACGGCCATCTCAATATGCCGCTCGTTGACGACACTTTTGGTATTCGACTGGCGGCCTGGAAGGTTGATAACAGCGGCTACATAGACAATATCCGTTTCGGCACGACCGATATCAATGACGAAGATACCGTGGGTGCGCGTCTGATGGCGACCTATCAGTTCACCGAAAATTTCTCCCTGACAGGCACAGTGATGGTGCAGGATCAGGAAATTGGCGACGGTACGCGGTTTAACCGTATCGGTGATGATGCCCTGGTGTTTCCCGGCGAAACGCCCTTCTCGGTGACCGGAGATTTGCAGGTAACGGATTTTACCCGGAACCCTCGGGTTGATGACCCCAGCATTATGTCGCTGGTGGCGAATTACGATACGCAATACGGTTCTTTTGTAGCGACCACCAGTCTTTATGAACGCGAAATTGAATACAATTTTGACTCAACGCCCATCCTGCTGTTTTTTGGCGTACCCATAAAAGCAATTTCCTCCTTTCCGGAAGATCGTGAAATCTGGAACACCGAAATTCGCTTCAGTTCAGCGCTCGAAGGCCCATTTCAATTCGTCAGCGGAGTTTACTACCAGGATGAAGATTTGTACTCCGAGTCCAATGTATTCACAGTGGATGACGAAGGTTTTGTCAATGAAACCTCTCCTTCTGTACTCTCGGTATTGCGTGATCGCACCTTCGAGGAGCTTGCCGTATTCGGTGAGCTGACTTATGCATTCACTGATCGCTGGGACGCAACCGTTGGCGCCCGCTATGCAGATTTTGAGTTTGTAACGGATGAAAATGCTGTAGTGCCGTTCTTCGGTCCTCCGCGCGGTCCCGAACCTACCAAAAAGGGTAGTGACGACAACTTCATTATGAAAGTGAATACTTCC
>JBGTHE010000574.1:0-2801 GCA_041746335.1 Lysobacterales bacterium
AGATAAGACGGTACTGCTTTTTCGATACGGCCAACACGGTCAGGAACAACACGCACAATCCCAACACACTGGCCACCGCTCGGTGCAACGGTGTGGCCCAGGCCATTGCCTGTTGCGATTCTGCCGTGATCCGCGCATAAGCATCGCGCGCCATCTGTTCCGGTGGTGAATCCAGTGGCGCCGCTACTTCGGGTACTCCGATGCGGCCATAACAATCCGGCCAGTCATCGCAACCAATGCCTGAATGCGCCAGCCGCAGATAAGCGCTGAGTGAAACCAGCAGAATGACCAGCAACAGGGACAGTCCGGTGCGTGATCTCATCAGGCCTGTTGCTTCGCTGTGTCGGTGCAAAAATTCAGGCTGAAATCGGGCAAATGGGTTGCATCTGCCGGGGTAATTTCGTCAATCACTCGTTCCTGGGGCTGGTAAAAAGGGTGGCCATGCGGAGACTGGTAGGGATTGTTGTGCCGGGTGTTGTAGCACCCCAGCAGAGCGATGCGTGAGTTGTCCGAAGTGTTGTCGTCTGAGCCATGCAGAGTATTGCAATGGAAGATCACAATGTCGCCACTATCCAGCTCCAGATAGTCTTCCTCGAGCACCTGTTCTATCTGCTCCAATCGTTCCGGATTCACGCCACTGTCAGAAACCCCATCGTCAAACACGTGGTTGATGCGCCCCAGTTTGTGCGAACCGGCAATCATCTTCAGGCAGCCGTTCCTGCGGTTGGCCGGATCGACCGCGATCATCACCGTAGCCATGTCCGGGTAGAGACAGCCCATGTCGTACCAGTAGGCATAATCCTGGTGGTAGCGAAAACCCACGACGCCCGGGTATTTCAGGGTGATTTTATTGTGATAGACATAAATCCGGTCCTGAAAAAAATATTCCAGGCGGTCAAAGATGGCAGCGCGACGCGTGACCTTGGCAAACACGTCATCACCGGCGGTATCGTTCCAGACGAAAATGGATTCAAACGAAGGCCGCTTGCCCGTGTCGATTTTCTGTTTGAGACTATCGGTTACCCGGTTCATGTGTTCGTGCTGCAGGATGACATCCTTGATGACCTGCATTTCGCCCGGGCTGAATACGTTCCTGACGACCAGATAGCCTTTCTTCCAGAACTGCTGGTTTTCCTGTTGCAAATCCATCAATCAAATCCTTGCTGGGTGTTTTGTTTCTGTGACTATTCTAACCGCTGAAGTCTGCGATTGGCTCAGGCTTTCGGTTCAGGCGACAGGCTGTCTGGCAACCAGAGTTTGTGGAGCAGAGCGTATGGAGCACCAGGCAACCAGCAGGAACAGCAGGCCGCCCGTCACAGACATCAGCCCGCCCGAACCCATCAGGCCCATGCCCGCCATTTCGCCCAAACGGTCTACACCTTGCGACAACTCCAGGGTTTTTCGTTGAACGCCATAGCCACCACTCCAGGCCAGCCCGAATATGTGCAACAACTGGCCGCCTCCGTACAGCAACGGCTGCCAGGTTGCCAGCTTCTGCGGCAACGGTCCATAACCGAGGCGGGGGAGCAGGTAGTAACAAAGACCCATGAAAGCAATGGTCACCCCCACAGTGGAGCCGTGGTAATGCGCCGGGATGACGATATCCAGGCCGGCAATCATGTAGCCCAGCAGGCCACCGGTGCCAAACAGGATCATGGAAGCCCATAAAGACGTGCGCAGATAAATCTGTTCACCGGTCGCCTTCGGCGCGCCGCGCCAGCTGAAAGCGACCACCAGTCCGATCGGCAAGCAGAACAAGCCACCGTATCGCATCAGGTTGGTAAAGCCCAGACGGTGCCCGGGTGATGCCACTTCATGCGCCAGATACAGGTAAGGAACTGCCAGCAGCGGCAAGGCCAGTAATGCCAGCAACATGAAGGTTGATTTTGGGCTGAGCGGCAGACGGTAACCACCGGCAAAAGCCAGGACGATCCAGGCGACCATCATCAATAGTGCATGGTTGTACTGCAGCACATGGCCTCCGCCCCAAAACAGCAATTCAAAATAAGCCACACCGCTCACAATGGCGGGGATGCCAGCCATCGAGGCCAGAAAAGCCAGCAGAGCGACTGCCATTACCAGAATGGATATACGTATTCCTGAGCGTAAGGCTGCATTGCCATCTGTCTGATCTTCGTGGTGGGCATTTTGCTTTCGATCCAGGCCACAGCGCAGGAGATGAGACACGATGCCCAGGGCGAACAATGCCATGCCTGTATAAAACAGCGGGTGCTGCAGTACCGGCACATAGTTATTCATCAGCGGTTCGTTGGCGCCGAGGAAGGGTGAAAGGGATACGATTATGGTGCCGAAGGCAGCCAGCCAGAAAGACACCCTGTCCCAGCGGGGCGCATCGCTGCGGCAGGCCAGGCTCCAGAAAACCCCCGCCATGGATAGCAACCAGATCAGCACCGACAGGTTAACGTGCACTACCAGTGCCACGTGGAAAAAGTCCACCAGCGGAATGAGGCCCTGAATACCCGGAGTGCGCGCCAGAACTAGCATCAGAGAGAAGAATCCTGCTCCCACCAAGGCCGCGAGCCCCAGTAACATCCAGGCTCTGGCGGTGTGTGCCAGGGCAGCGCTGTGTGGCGGTAAGTCAAAGAGCTTTGCGGGCATAGACTCTGATTATATGATTTTGTATTCGCCGCAACTTATCGACGATAAGCGCCAGCGTCAATGAATTTTAATCGGGGACTGCTATCATCTGGCCATGCCAAACCCGCGAAGACCCCATGACGACCCCCATGACTAGCCTTGTCATAAAGACAGAGAACATCCTGTCGCTGCTGAGTGCCGGT
>JBGTHE010000575.1:0-10168 GCA_041746335.1 Lysobacterales bacterium
GCAGCAAAGGAATTCGCATCCCCATGGCCGCCCAGGGGTGAAAATGCATGCGGTGCCACCAACATGCGCGGACCTGTAAAATCACCTCGCGCAAATGAATTACGTACTTCCACCGCGGCGAAAAAGTTATCGAAATCGCCCGGTAGTCGCAAAGTCGTGAAGCCGCTTTGCAGCAAGGTCTGTGCATTGCGCAAGCCCGTCAGGGCGTTTGATGCGCTGCTCTGCTGCATGCGAGTGACATCAACGGAGCTTTTGGTGGCATCAACAAACAAATGCACATGGAGGTCAAAAAGCCCGGGGGCACAAACCTGTTGAGAGCGATCTACGGCAACAGCGTCCGTTGGCGCACTCACTTGGGAGCCGATCTCAGCAATGACATCATTGCGCACGAGGATGTGCTGGTTGTTCAGAACGCGACGGTTCTCAACGTCGAGTAACTTCCCGCAATGTATGTCGACCACACTGCTTTGCGCCAGGCCCACGGCAGGAACCATCAAACACAGCCATATGACATTTACGATGAATTTTCCTTTAAATGGGCTCATTCGTTTTCCTTTTCAGTTCTGATGTGAGGGCGGGCCCATCATCGGGTGGTGTTGCAGATAATCCCACAAGCGGCGCGGAAGTACTCCTGCTTATGCTGGCAAGCCAACGATAACGCATTAGACGTAGTAGAGCCGGCTGACCTCAACCGCTTCCGACCACCATTAAAATCTGCTCAGCCCATGCACTTTACCTGCTCGGCAGAATCGCGGAACATGCGCAACATGTTGCCACTCCGGAAAATCAGGTCAGGTGCATTGATCGCGGGCTGCGTGGTGGTGGCGACTTTCTGTATGCCCCAGACAACCTGGGCTAAAGGCTTGGCGTGCCCGGATTACGAGCAGCTGCGGCCATTACTGAACAGCGAGCGGATCGAAATCTGTTTTGGCAGTTACGGCGTTGAAGTGCTCAGGCAGGATGGTAATCTGCGGATTGCAAGCCTGTATAGCCTAGAGGGTGATGAGCGAATCACCCGCACGCTCGCTGTCAGCGAGTTTGCCAGCAACCTGCCGGACACTCTGGACACGGCTTACCGGGCTATCCGCGCCGGTGCCACCATGGGCGCCACTTTGGAGGCCGCAGGCTGGCAGGTGGAAAAACGCCAGCGTTATTCGGGTGAGGTGGCCCGTTCAAAAGCTTCGGGTTGCCTGTCCGGACCGCCCGACCCGCAAGCTCAACAAAGCCTGGCGGTACAGGTTTATGATCTTTATGCCGTGCGTGAGCATGAAGTTGTACGGTTTGCGCTGCTGGCCGAACTGCATGACCCGCGCTATCTCACTTTGCCAGATCTGCAGCACCTCCATGCCGCTACCGACGTCCAACCGCAAAAGCCGGATGCTGCCTCGAAGCAGCTGTTGCACGCGCTGGCCGAAGCATGCGTTCTACCCTGATAGGAGAGGCTATCAGGTCGATTTGTTGACGTAGCAAGGCCGCAAAAGATGCTGATGGCAAGTAAATCTGGCAGACTTTCGCCATGAGCAATGGCCGATCAATCGCTTCGCCATTAGCATAAAAAGCCCATGATCAATCAACAGTTTCAGAAGCACTTATGAGCCAGACATACATACACGGCAGCTCCCCCACTGAACGCCAGCGTCTGGCTCTGATGAATGAGCTGATCAACGGTCGTTGTCTTCAAGCCCTGCAGCTGCGGGAGGAGCGTAATGTCCTGGATGTGGGTGCGGGTACCGGCCAGTTTACCCGCTTGATGTCGCAACATTTGCCCATGAATTCCTGCATCGTCGCGGTGGAACGCAACCCGGAGCAGCGTAATGCAGCACTGGAGCTGGCCGATACAACCAGCACCTCTACCGGCTCAGCCTGCCCTATCGACTTCCGCCTCGGTGATGCGTTGGGTCTGCCCTTAAGCGATTCTGAGTGGGGCCAGTTTGATCTCGCTCATACCCGCTATTTGCTGGAACATGTTTCTGATCCGCTTGGTGTGGTGCAACAGATGGTCAAGGCCGTGCGGCCAGGCGGTCGGATCGTGTTGTTGGATGACGATCACGACCTGTTGCGGTTCTGGCCGGAGCCGACTGGCCTGTCCGCTCTGTGGCGAGCGTACTTTGAGAGCTACCGACTGCTGGGCAACGATCCACTGATCGGCCGTAAGCTTCCTGAACTGTTAGCCCAATCGGGTGCGATTCCCAGGCGTATCGATACGGTGTTTTATGGCGCCTGTGCCGGCGAGCCTGCATTCCGTGGCATCGTCGACAACCTGGTGGGTGTATTGCTGGGTGCCCGCACCACTGTCTTGAACAGCGGGAAGCTAACAGAGCCACAATACGACCAGGCACTCAAGGGTTTGCAGGATTATGGGTCAGAGCCCGGTGCTTCCGTCTGGTACGTGATCAACTATGCTGAAGGCATCAAACCTTTGAACGCTGGCTGATGGGCGCGGAGCCGAGCCACCATCCATCCGTATTGGTGCTGGGTGAAGACGCAGCCGATTATCGGCCGCTGTTAGGTCCCCTGGCCCAGCAGGGCGTGCGCATTGATTACGCTGAAAGCCGTGATGCGGCGCTCGGTTTTCCCGATGTTCATACCGCCATGCTGGCACAACCGGATCTGGCAGCGGGGATTATTGACCAGTTACCCGGCGTGCAGTGGGTTCAATCCACCTGGGCCGGCATTACTCCCTTAATGCATACCGCGCGACAGGATTTTCTGCTCACCGGAGTAAAAAAAGTGTTTGGTGAGCAGATGGCCGAGTACACCCTGGGCCATATCCTGGCGCACGAGTTGAAGATGGCTGAGCGACGCGTATACCAAATTCAGAGAGCCTGGTGGGACCAGCCTTCCGGGAGTTTGCACGGCAAAACCCTGGGCGTGATGGGCACCGGATCCATCGGCGCACATATTGCCCGCACGGCACAGTGCTTCGGCCTCAAGGCCATCGGATTTAACCGCAGCGGTTCTGCACACCAGGAATTTTCACAGGTTTTCAGTGAACCTGACCTGGATAGTTTTCTTGCGCAAGCGGATTACGTGGTGGCGGTACTGCCGAATACTCCGCAAACCACCGGCCTGATGAATGCCAGGCGATTTGCGGCAATGAGACCCGCTGCTTTGTTCATCAATGTGGGCCGCGGCAATCTGATGGATGAGCCGGCGCTGGAGCAGGCCTTAAAAACAGAAAAATTGGCGGGCGCTGTACTGGACGTGTTTCGTCGTGAGCCATTGAGCCCGGACAGTCCCTTGTGGACAACACCAGGCCTGATCATCACCGGCCACGTAGCAGCACGCAGCTGGCCTGAAGATATCGCGGCGATTTTCATCGATAACTTTCGCCGCTATCAACAACAGCGCGAATTGATTTATCTGATCGACCGTGACCGCGGCTACTAATCGGCAGCAACGGAGCGTGGCTGCCGGATCAAGCCCGGCATGACGTCATTATTTTGAACGACATCCCGGACCGTCACCCCGGACTTGATCCGGGGCGGGATCCATCGGGTATTGGGCCCCGGCTCGGGGGCCGGGGTGACGGCCTAAAACCTCTAACGTCATCTCCGAGGGCCGGGGTGACGGACCCAAACCTCTAACGTCTTCCCCGCCGTCATCCCGGATCGTCACCCCGGACTAGATCCGGGGCGGGATCCATCGACCGGTACGCCGACTCAAGACCCCTGCTGCTCGCTCAGAGCCACTGCAATTTGAGCCCCCAGGCGCGCGTTGTTCAGAAGGAGAGCGATATTGGTCTTTACACTTTCACCCGCGGTTAGAAGTTCCAACCGAGCTAACAACCAGGGAGTCAGATCTTTGCCGCTTATCCCGGCCTTCGCCGCATCACGGCACGCATCCGCAATCGGTTGTTCCACTTGGTCCTGGTCCATCGCGCAATCCGCGGGAATGGGGTTCACCACCAGGACGCCCGCCAAGCCCAGCGCCCATTGAATTCGCAGGGCCTGGGCGATCTCTGTGGCCTGGTCATAACGTTGATCGACTGCATAGGCGCTGTCGCGGCTGTAGAAGGGTGGCAGCGTATCGGTTCGATAGCCGATCACGGGCACGCCGTGCGTTTCGAGATATTCCCGCGTCAATCCCAAATCCAGAATTGCTTTAGGGCCGGCACACACCACTGCCACTGGCGTGCGCGTCAGCTCCTGCAGATCGGCTGAAATATCGAAGCTGCTGGCCGCGCCGCGATGCACACCGCCAATTCCGCCTGTTGCAAAAACGCGCACACCCGCCAGGTGCGCAATCATCATGGTAGACGCCACCGTGGTTGCGCCTGATTTTCCGGACTGCAACACCAGGGACAGATCGCGGCGACTGCACTTTACGACCCGGTGGCCACTTTCAGCCAATTGCCGCAATGCGCTTTCATTCAGGCCCAGCCGGAGTTTCCCCCCGAGCACAGCCGCGGTTGCCGGAACCACGCCTTGTTCCCGCACCGCAGTTTCAATTGCCAGCGCGGTTTCGAGATTATGCGGCCAGGCCAACCCGTGCGTAATGAGAGTTGATTCCAGCGCCAGCACAGGCTGGCCTTTTGCCAGGGCCTGCTGCACTTCATCGGAGACTGCCAGAAACTTTTCGAAGCCTGCCATCAGCCATTAATCAGCCATGGGCAAACATCCTGGCAACCACCCCGGCAACCATCGATGAGCCAATCGATATACGATGATCATCGGCGATTGTATTTTTTCATTAATGCTCGCAAGCGGTCATGCGGAATGCCATACGCCGTGTTGCCATCTATGCCCGTCATATCGCGCCCTGCAACCAGGGCGTTGACGATGGCTTCTTCGGTGGCCTCTACCGTCGCCAGAAAGAGAGGGCTGAGGGCGTCGTTGGGAAGAAACGTTGCCTGCTTTTCACCCACCCGCGCGGCTGCGCCGGGATTGGCGGTGGAAAAAGCGATGAAGATATCGCCCGATCCATTACCCGCATAACCGCCCACCCGCGCCAGGCCCATGGGCACACGGCGGGCGATGCGTTTGAGCTGGTGCGGCAATAAAGGCGCATCGGTTGCAACCACCACAATGATGGAACCCGTGTCTTCCTGGGGTGCGCCTTCACTGGGCATAAGATCGGTGATCTCCTGTCCCACCGGCACGCCGGCGATGGTCAGAGTGTCGCGCACACCATAATTGGATTGCACCAGCACGCCAATGGTGTATTGCGCTGCACTCTCACCTACTTGTCGGGAAGATGTGCCGATACCGCCTTTGAAGTCGTGCGTCATCATGCCGGTGCCGCCACCTACACCGCCTTCGGCTACCGGTCCGGAAGTGGCGCTGTCCAGTGCCGCAAAGGCATGTTCCGCCTTCACGTGAAAACCGTTGATGTCGTTCAGCCAGCCATCGTAGGTTTCTGCTACCACGGGCAAAGACCAGAACACACCCGGTTCACCAGGGAGATTTTCGTAGAGTTTGTTTTCCAGCTGCCAGGCGATGACCGCATCACGCACAACGCCCACGCTGTGGGTATTCGTGATCAACACCGGACCTTCCAGGAAACCGCCTTCTTCCACCCAGGTGGTGCCGGTCATTTCGCCATTGCCGTTGAGCGAATACCATCCGGCAAAAACCGGGTCGTAGCTTTTGCCGCGCGGCAGAACTGCTGTAACACCCGTTCGCACTGGGCCTTTGCCCACCTGCAGCGGACCCTCACCGGAAATCAGCGTTACGTGGCCAACCGTTACGCCCGCCACATCGGTGATGGCGTTGAGAGGGCCGGGGTCGCCACTGAAGGGAATACTCAGGTCGCGGGCGCGCGGATGGGTTTCAGCCACTGCAGAACTCGTCATGGCGAACATGATGGTACAAACCAGTAAACCGGGCAATCGGCGCATGGTGAATTCTCAATTTGCATTTGGAATGCCAGTATACCCAGACAATGCGCCGGGAGATGGCCAGGCAGGCTGGCAGAAACTCTTGAAACCCTGGATTCCAGACGCACCTGGCGGTGGTCTGGAGTGACGGCTTGGTTGTGTTCGTGGCCTTAAATAATGATGAGAGGCTCCGGATCCCTCATCGACGTCATTCCAGAGTTTTTGTGCAGGGATGCACTTAGGGAAGCTCTGATTAATTCGTCCCTGAAGCATCAGAGCACGCAAAACAAAAAATGTCATTTTTGTTTTGCTTCATTTTCAATGATTTACAATCATCGAAAATGGCGGCACATCCCTGTACCGCAGCAACTCTGAATAAATCAGAGTTGCCCTAGATCGCGGAGCACAAGGATGTGCGAGAGCGATCAGGGAGCAATTTCTGGAAGAAGGTGAGACCGGGAACCGGTTGAGAAGCTGGCCTGGGCCATCCACTCAACCTCGCGATCGGGCCTGCCCGCCAAGGTTGCCGATTTTTGCGGCAACCATGTGGTAAGCCCTGAGGCTAATACGGCGGTATGCCATAATCCCCACAATCCTGGCCAAGACTGCTTTTATATGAAACTCCCGCTTCTTATTGTCGCTTGCAGCGCATGGGCCAGCCTTGCCATCACGGCTGACACAATGGCCACAGATGCGCTGGCAGATCGCGTGTTGGTTAACGGCAATGTGATCACAGTCGATAAACGCGACTCAGTGCAGCAAGCCATCGCCATCAAAGGAAAACACATTCTCGCAGTGGGCAGCACTGCCGAGATCGAAAAACGGATCGGCCCGGCTACCGAGACGATCGACCTCGCCGGTCGAACGGTTACTCCCGGCTTGCTGGATGCCCATGCGCATTTTGCCAATGGCGGTTTGTCGCGGCTGCGCAATATCAATCTCAGTTATCCGAACGTCAAAAGCATCGCTGATGTGATCGCTCTGGTTGAAGAGCGCAACGCAAGTTTGGGTGAAGGTGACTGGATCATTGGCCGCGGTTGGGACGAAGGGAAGTTGAAGGAACTGCGCTACGTTCTCGCCAGCGATATTGACCCGATATCTGATAACCGACCGGCCTGGCTGGTGCATACCATGGGCCATTACGGCGTGGCCAACAGCCTGGCGATGACGCTGGCCGGGATTGATGAGAACACGCCGGACCCGCCTGGCGGCGTGATCGACCGCGATGCCGATGGCAAGCCCACTGGCGTGCTTAAAGAAAGCGCCATGGGTTTGATTACCCGGCATATCCCCCTTTCCGATGAGAGCCAGAAGCGCGAAGCCATCCGCTACATGGCCCGCGAATTCAACAGCGAGTGCATGACGGGCGCCAAAGACCCCGGCATTGGTTGGGGTGACCGCGGCTTCGAAGACGCACTCAATGCCTGGAAGGCCTACCAGGATGTGCTGGCTGAAGGCGCTCTCAGTGTGCGCATTTTCGCCTTATGGCCCAGCCCACAGAATATGGACGATGCGCGCACGCTGATTCGAGAAATCCGGCACTTCACCAAGCCCCATGAAAGCACGGGTGACGACCAGCTGATTTCGGGCGGCATCAAGATTCTCGCGGATGGCAGTGGTGGCGCGCGCACGGCCTGGCTTTGGGACAACTGGAACAAAAACCGCACCAGTCTTGATGAAGGTAACAGCGGCTATGCGGCATTTGATGCCGATATGATTCGAAACCTGATTTTCCTATATCACCAGAATGGCCTGCACATGGGTGTGCATGCCATCGGCGACCGCGCTATCGACTGGGTGGTGGCGAGCTATGCGCTGGCCCTGCAGTCCGATGGCCGCAAAGGGCTGCGGCATTCCATCATCCACGCCAACATTCCCACCGAACTGGCCATGAACACCATTGTCGCTTTGCAGCGTGAATTCGATGCCGCTTACCCGGAACCCAGCCCCGGCTTTACCTGGTGGATAGGGGATACCTACGCAGGCAATTTTGGGGTGAAGCGCAGCCAGCGGTTGAACCCTTTCAACAGTTTCCAGCAAAAGGGCATCCAGTGGGCCAGCGGTTCGGATTTCGATGTCACTCCGTACCCGGCGCGCTATGGCATCTGGGCATCGATAGCCCGCGAGCCTCTGCTGGGTGTTTACGGCAAAGACGCGTTCGGTAGCGCTGAATCAGTCAATGTTTACGCGGCGCTGCGCAGTTACACGCGCTGGGCGGCACAGCAGATGTTCCTGGAAAAGAAAATCGGCAGCATCGAGCCCGGCAAATATGCGGATCTGGCGGTCTGGGATAGGGATTTTTACACAGCGCCCACGTCAAAAATCAAAGACGCCCAATGCGAGATGACGCTGTTTAACGGAGAAGTAGTCTATCGGGCGGAAGAGCTCGCTGCTGAATCGTTATCCGAGCCAACTCAGTAAGGCCCTATCTCGTCACGCATAGTGGAAAGCCGTACAAATGGGCATATCGACCACTGGTCGGAAAATGCGTCGCATAAAACAAAATGATGTTTATGAGGTAAATACACATCCGGGCCATGACATCAGGTGCTAAAAAAGAAGGCCGGAAAAAAACGATCCGCAACCTCACTTGGTCATTTCGACAACCCGGATGCTCGCAAAGTGCTGCAGGAAGGGCAGCAGCTTCAACAGCTTGCCGTCGATGCGGATGGCGGCGAACAGCATCGGTTGCGGCACGCGCAGAATTTCCAGCAGGTTGACGAAAGGAATATGGAAGGCACGACTTTTATAAGCCGTAAAGGGAGCGGCGAAATCCAGCAGTTCACGGTCGCTGAGTGGACGTTCGTAGGGCGAGAGATCGGGTTGCTGGTAGGGAATCAGGTTGCGAATGAACCACACAAGTTTCGAATTGCGCACCGGTTCAAGAAAGATGGCTCGCCCCCCGGCTTCAACACGCGGTGGACCTCCTGGGACGCCAGTCCCAGATCGAGGTGATGAAGAATTGCCATGCCGAAGACTACGTCGAAGGAGTTGGACTCCAGCGGCAGGTCGTGCGCTGAACCCACGTGGAAATCGGCCTTCAACCCATGCTGCGCCATGCGTTTGGCACCAACGGAGATCAGATCCGGAGAGATGTCTACGCCGCTCACATGGCCTCCGCGCTGTGCCAGCAGCACGGTGTTGTCGGCGGATCCGCAACCATAGTCGAGCACGGTTTGCCCTGCCATGTTGGCTGGCAGCAGGGCATAGGCATATTCAAGCGGGAAAGGAGTATCGAGGGGAGCGTTGGCGTACCGGTCCAGCACCGCAGTGGAGATCCGCAGATCCTCAGCCACCTTCTTGCTGGCTTCGCTTGCGCTGCGCTGAACTTCGACTTTTTCCCAAGCCTCGATTTCGTTGAGTAACACCTTAATTCTCCCCGAGGTAGGGCCCTACAGCCCCAGTGTTATAGAAGGTAGCAGATCTATGGTTTAAACCCAGCTGGTAAAAACTGTATTTTGCTGCGGGAAAACCCTTCAGGTGAACGAATTTGCGCACAGGGTCGGTCTGCGCTGGAGCCGGGCACGTAACCAAAATGGAGTTTTATGACGGTTCTAGCACAGACACGGGGTGCGTTTTACGGCAAGCTGCGTGGTCCAATTGGAGTAGCTCATGCGACGCATGCTCACTTTTCGTCACTGCCTGTTGTCATGCCTGTTTTCCTATGTGTTTGGGTGCGCTGTGGGTGCCTGCCCCCAGGTGATGGCGGCCACTTTAAATGTTCCCAGTCCGCTTTATCCGACAATCCAGTCAGCCATCAACGCTGCCGTCGCCGGCGACACGATCAGCGTGCAGGCAGGCCGCACCTACGTGGAGAATATTTTGCTGAAGGCAAAACCGGCCGGCGCGGGCTACATCACGATCCAGAGTTCGGCGATGGCGGCGCTGCCGGGGCCTGGCCAACGCGTTGGTCCCTCGGATGCCGTCAACATGCCCACCCTGCTGGCGGCAGATCTGAGCTCGCCGGCAATCAGCACTGAACTGGCGGGAGACTCCCCTGCACACCATTACAAACTGATCGGGCTGGAAATCACACGGCCCCCCGGGCTGGGCACCTACCATAATCTGATTATGTTGGAATCACCCAACCAGGATACGCCGGAAAAAGTCCCGCACGATTTCGTCATCGATCGCTGTTATGTTCACGGTCGCCCGGGCGAGCAGACGCGGCGCGGGCTCTATCTGGGCTCCCGAGACACGCAGATTCTAAACAGTTACTTCGCGGATTTTCACGAGCATGGGGTAGATTCCCAGGCCATCCTGGGCGTTAATGGTCCGGGTGGCTATCTGATCTCCAACAATTACCTTTCCGCGGCCAGCGAGAATGTGTTGTTTGGCGGTGCCACTCCT
>JBGTHE010000576.1:0-2120 GCA_041746335.1 Lysobacterales bacterium
TCGATTGTTCCACACTGTCCGCCATCTAAAGAGCGGACAGATCGCAGTGCGGGTAATGCGCCGCGTTCGCCGTCCGCGCGTTCCTGTTCCGACAAGCGCTCCACGCCTGCGGCTGGCTGCCGTCGCGGTGCCACCCCGGCCGAAATCCGATTGCTGGCACGGAGGTCGTTCCTTCACATTCTTGGCGGAGACGGGCGATCTCGATGCAATCGGCTGGAGCGGGCGCGGCAAGTCCGCACTGTGGGTCTATAATCTTCACTATTTCGATTGTCTGGCAAGCGTTTCGTGCACAAAGAAGGAAGTCGCCGACGCGATCGAACTGATGCGCTATTGGGCCTGCTGTTGCCCACCGGGTATGGCTGCGGCATGGGATCCTTATCCAATGTCGCGACGAATCGTGAATTGGTTAAGGTTTGCCTTGCGCTGCGGCGGCTTGCCGGACGATTTACTTTCGAGTCTGGCGCACCAAGTCGCCTGGTTGCGGCAGTCGCTAGAACTCGACATCCTGGGCAATCATCTGTTCGCCAACGCCAAAGCCCTGGTGTTCGCCGGTATGTGTCTGGCGGACGTTCAAGCGGATGAATGGCTGCGAACCGGGTCCCGCCTAGTTCGCGATCAGCTGACCGAGCAGTTTCTGCCCGACGGAGCGCATTTCGAACTCAGTCCGATGTATCACTCGATCATGCTCGAGGATGTGCTGGATCTGACAGCACTGTCGCAGGCCTACTCCGACTTGGAGCTTGAGGCGCTTTTGCTTGTTCGGGCCGAGCGCGCACTCGACTGGCTTGCGGCAATGTGTCACCCAGACGGCGATATTTCGTTCTTCAACGACGGTTCGTTTGGGATCGCGAGCAGCCCCAGCGAACTGCGGACCTATGCCCGACTAATCGGTGTGCGCGTCCGGGAGGAGGCACCGGCTTCACAGTGGCTTTCCAGCGGTTATGCGCGATTGTGCCGCAACGATGCCGTGGTCTTGGCCGATATCGCACCCGTCGGTCCTGACTATCAGCCTGGCCATGCCCACGCGGATACGCTGAGCTTCGAGCTTTCGCTGGGCACGCAGCGCGTCGTCGTCAACGCGGGAACTTCCGTCTACGGCTTGGGTGTGGAACGCGAGGCGCAGCGTGCGACCCGTGCCCATTCCACGGTCGAGATCGACGGAGTTAACAGTTCCGACGTGTGGGCGAGCTTCCGTGTAGGGGCGCGAGCCCGGGCGCGGCTTTTGAACTTCGACGAGGGTAACGCCATGGGCGAGCATGACGGCTACCGGTCGTTGCCTGGACGGCCGATCCACCGAAGGGAGTGGGCGCTGACAAGTACCGGGCTGGAGGTGCGCGACACGATTCGCGGTCGAAAATCGTTACCCGCGAAGAGCTTTTTCCATCTTCCCGCCGGGGTTGTTGCGCGACCTGATCAGGATGGCATCGCATTGGCTCTTCCCGACGGTCGCAGGGTTAGGGTGATCTGCACCATTCCGCTGTCGATTCTGGACGATTGCTGGTTTCCGCAATTTGGCGTGTCCTTGCTCAGCCAGACTTTGCATGCCCAATGGCAGAGCGGAAAAGTAAGCGAGATCACCACAAGCTTCCAATGGGGCGAGCAATGAAAATCATGCTGCTCACGTTCTATTATCCCCCCGATCTTAGCGCCGGATCCTTTCGCGCGGCTGCGCTGGTGGAAGCTCTTATGGTCCGGTTCGGCCCTGACACGCAGATCGATGTCGTCACAACGACACCCAACCGATACGCGCAATTGGCAAGCCGGCAGGACAGTGGCGAGGGCAATCCGGGCGTGCGGATAAAGCGGATTGCCGTTCCCGGCCACCAGAGTGGGGTCAAGGACCAGGCGCGCAGTTTCGTGCACTATTTGAAGGGCGCGGTGGCGCACGCGCGAACCATTGATACTGATATCGTGATCGCCACATCGTCGCGGCTTTTCACCGCCAATCTCGGCGCGATCATCGCCACCGGCAAGCGCAAGCCTCTATATCTCGATTTACGGGATATCTTCACCGAAACCATCGGCGATGTGTTCAAGGGCCCTTTCGTCCGAGCAGTTCTACCGGCAATCGGTGTTCTCGAGCGTTGGACCTTGCGCCGGGCCGACCGCATTAACGTCGT
>JBGTHE010000577.1:0-3732 GCA_041746335.1 Lysobacterales bacterium
TGGCAATGGGTGATTGCAAGCCATCAAGGCCCGCAGCGGCGTCATTGACCTTTATCCATGCCAGACCTTTGGCCCCATATCGGGCAACGTACTGCGTGTAATCGTCGATCTGTTTGCGCGACAACTCTGCCCCGCGGGGGATTTTCAGGGCAGCCACTCGGGATGCGGGATCGGCGGCCGGGCCGGAAAAAACTTTGAATTCGACATGGGTTACATGCTGGTCAACGGAAGCGAGCTCACCCGGAATCCGCAGATCAGGTTTGTCCGAACCGAAGCGCTCCATGGCCTCGCGCCAGGTCAGACGGGGAAAGGGATGGGGCAATTCAACTTGCAGGGTGTCACGAAACACGTCGCGCATCAGATTCTCTGCCAGCTGCTGGACGTCTGTTTCTTCCACAAACGACATTTCGATATCCAGTTGGGTGAATTCGGGCTGCCGATCAGCGCGAAGGTCCTCATCGCGAAAGCAGCGGGCGATCTGGTAGTAGCGGTCCATGCCCGCCATCATGAGTAACTGCTTGAACAGCTGCGGGGACTGCGGCAGAGCATAAAACTGCCCGGCGTGCACGCGGCTGGGTACCAGGTAGTCGCGAGCACCCTCAGGCGTGGCCTTGGTAAGAATCGGGGTTTCCATCTCGGTAAAGCCCAGTGGGTCCAGACTGTTGCGAATGGCTTTGTACAAACGCGCACGCAATTTGAGATTGCGCTGCATGCGTGGCCGGCGCAAATCGAGGTAGCGGTATTTCAGCCGCACTTCCTCGCCATCCTCATCGCTCATCATCAACGGCATCGGGGCGGAGGTGTTCAACAGCTCTACTTTATGTGCGACGATTTCGATACGTCCTGTAGCCATGGACTCGTTCCACTGGCTTTCCGGCCGCATACGAACCTGGCCGCTGATGCGCACACAGTATTCGTTACGAAGACTTTCCGCACCGGTAAACGCGACACTCTCAGGCTCAACCACCACTTGCACAATGCCGGCCACATCGCGCAAGCCCAGGAAGATCAGGCCACCAAGGTCACGCCTGCGGTCTACCCAACCACACAGGGTAACTTCCTGGCCCACCAGTTGGTCGCTGATTTCGCCACACAAATGCGTACGCATGCTTGATAACTCCTGGATTCTGAATTCTGCCAGAGCAATTCTGACGTCTTCAATAGCCAGTTCAGGTACTGGCGGCTGGCGGACTGCTGGGTTTGGCGGGTTTGTCGGCTTTTACGGTGCTGCCCGCATCGCTGCTTTTGCTCTCATTGCCCGAACTGCTGGCTGAACTGCTACCTGAACCGTTCCCCGAACTGCTTACGGAACTGCTTACTGAACTGCTTTCTGAACTGCCCGCTGATTCGCCTTTTGTTGACTTTTCTGACCCTGAATCGACCAGGTTGCGCTGATTGGACTTTTTGAAGTCGGTTTCATACCAACCAGCTCCCTTCAGGCGAAAGCCAGCCGCGGAAACAAGGCGCTTCAATGCGCTTTTGCCGCACTCCGGGCAATCGATCAGAGCAGCATCATTCATGCGCTGCAACTTCTCCAGCTCATGTCCACATGACTGGCAACGGTATTCATAGATTGGCATTTTGAGCTCCTGGCTCTTCTTTCCGCTGGTTACCTTCTTAGCGGAACCGGAAATTATAAGTGATGCTCGGTCAAATGGGGTCGCTTTTACTGTTTTTCTACGCCTTCGAATTGCCTGGAACTGCTAACATGAGGGCACAAGCCCAATCTGTCAGAAAACCAAGCGAGATATTTCTCATGTCACGATTTTTCTTGACCAAACTGCAGCTTGTCTTTGCGCTGCTTTTATCGACGCTACTTTTGTTCGCCTGTGAGCGCCCGGAACCTGTTAATCAGGAACAAGCTGCTGGCACCACCCCGGTCGAAACACCAACGGTTGATCCGGCTGCTGTTCCGGCCGCTGATCTCCAACCTTCACGTTACGACATTTATGCAACCGTTCGATTGACGGCTGACTTGAGCCATCTGACTGAAAACCAGCAAAAAATGATCTCCTTGTTGATCGAAGCTTCGGCCATCATGGATGACCTTTACTGGAAGCAGGCTTACGGCGACAAATCCACTCTGCTCTCCAGCATAGAAGGCCCGGTTCAACGGCGCTTTGCCGATATCAATTATGGTCCCTGGGACCGACTGGCAGGTGATCAGCCTTTTATCGAAAGTGCTGGAGAAAAACCGCTCGGCGCGCAGTTCTACCCTGAAGACATGAGCAAGGAGGAGTTTGAAGCCTGGCAACAACCGGGCAAAGAGGGTCTGTATTCTATCGTGACTCGAGATGCTGATGGTCAACTGAAACTGGTGCCCTACAGCGAGGCGTTTGCAGAGGAGCTGAAACTGGCAGGCAATCTGTTGCGCCAGGCAGCGGAACTGGCTGACGATTCGGAATTTGCCAACTACCTGTTAATGCGCGCTCATGCGCTGGAAACCGACGAATACCAGCCCTCGGACATGGCCTGGATGGACATGAAGAACAATCCCATCGAACTGGTGATTGGTGCGATCGAAACTTACGAAGACCGGCTATACGGATATCGGGCTGCATATGAAGGCTATGTATTGATCAAAGACCTGGCCTGGAGCGAACGTCTGGCCCGTTTTGCCCAGTACCTGCCAGAATTGCAAACCGGCCTGCCGGTGCCTGGAGAATACAAACAGGAAAAGCCTGGCGCAGATGCCGACCTGAACGCTTATGACGTGGTGTATTACGCGGGCCACTCGAATGCCGGCTCCAAGACCATTGCCATCAACCTGCCCAATGACGAACAGGTGCAGCTCGAAAAAGGCAGTCGGCGTCTTCAATTGAAGAACGCCATGCTGGCCAAATATAACCAGATACTGATTCCCATCGCCGATATGCTGATTGCTGAGGACCAGCGTCAGCACATCACCTTCGAATCATTTTTTGGCAACACCATGTTCCATGAAGTGGCGCACGGCTTGGGCATCAAGAATACCCTCGATGGCAGTCAAACCGTCCGCCAGGCTCTGAAGGAATATGACTCTGCGCTGGAGGAAGGCAAAGCTGACATTCTGGGCCTGTACATGGTGCAACAGCTGCGCCAAAAAGGTGAAATCACCGAAGGCCAACTGATGGATGACTACGTCACCTTCATGGCCGGAATCTTCCGCTCAGTCCGTTTCGGCGCTTCCAGTGCACATGGCCAGGCCAACATGATCCGCTTCAATTTCTTCGAGCAGGCTGGGGCCTTCAGCCGAGATCCGGATAGCGGCAAGTACCGCATCAATGTGCCCGTTTTCGAGCAGGCAGTAGCTGATCTGAGCCGAACCCTGCTTACCCTGCAAGGCAATGGTGACTATGCTGCGGTAGCAGAATTCGTCGGTTCTATGGGAAGCATACCGCCGCAATTGCAGGCGGACCTCGACCGGTTGGCTGCCGCCAGCATTCCGGTAGACATCGTGTTTGAGCAAGGCGTGGAGGTTTTGGGACTGGCGCAGTGATTCGATGGCGGCCGGGCGCTGCGTCCGGCATTGATCGAATGTTTCACAGACTCCTCATCTGAATGACATGTTAAAGGTGCAAGACAGTAAACGACTGGTTGTCAAAGTCGGCAGTCAAGTGCTCTGCAATGAAAGCGGCGAGCTTAACCTGCCGGTTTTGGCGGGTTTGTCCAGGCAGATCAGTGAACTCAATGCACAGGGTTGGCAGGTGGTTTTGGTGTCCTCCGGCGCCGTGGCTTCAGGTGCTGGGGTCA
>JBGTHE010000578.1:0-1819 GCA_041746335.1 Lysobacterales bacterium
GTACTTTCTTCAACACGATCAGATTCAGGCCAAACAACAGGGCCGCCACAATGGCCAGCCACTTCAATAGTGAATCGGGCTGATGCCATGCCGCCCAGGTTACATCATGATCCACGATATAGACGATCATGGCACCCAGGCACAAAATGGCGAACAACACTTGCTTGCGCTGGGGGTTCTTCAGCGTGGCATCAAACACGAAGGCAAGTGCAGCTACTGCACCCATCCATGGCAATTGCGTAGCATATACCGTCCAGATTACCAGCAGGGTCACCAGTACAGAATCCCTGGTCATCGCGACCAGACCGGTGCTGCGATTTACCGTCCTCACCAGTAACAGCGTGCTGAAAAGCACCAGCAAACCGGGGGAACCAAAGGACAGACAGGCCAGAAACGCCATCGCCATGCTGATAAAAGCAGCCGCGTGGTCATCGGGCATGAGTTCGCGGCCCAGAGCCCAGCTGCCAAAGGCTGCCAGGGCAAACACCAGGCCACCCGTTGCGGCCATCTGCCAGGTCTCTCCCATGAACAGGGTCCAGGCCAGTCCCAGAACAAACATCACCGGCAGCAGGATCAATACCGCTTTATTAGTAGGCCAGGCAGGGTCCAGCGGACGGCCAATGCCGGTAAAGCGATAAATCGGGTGATAGCTCACAAGTTACCCTGCTTACCGGTCACCAGACTGCCCTGCAACTGCTCAATCAGACGCGTGACCTTCTGCGGTGAGGAGGTGCGCTTGGCTAGCAGGACGTAGAGAGATGGAATGATGAACAATGTCAGCGTTGCTGAAATGGTCACGCCGTAGGCCACCACGATCCCAATGGGCTGGCGCGATTCGGCACCCGCTCCGGTACCCAGCAGCAGAGGCAAGGCACCAAATGTGGTGGCGGCACTGGTCATCAGAATAGGCCGTAAGCGGACTGAGGCTGCTTCCAGCACGGCTTCCCTGATTTCCATTCCCCGGTCGCGCAGTTGGTTGGCAAACTCAACGATCAACACACCATTCTTAGCGGACAGGCCGATCAGCAATATGGCGCCGATCTGGCTGAAAACGTTGATGCTTGAGCCATACAGCCACAGCCCCAACAAAGCTCCGGTCATGGCCAGGGGCACGGTTACCAAGATTACCAGTGGATTGATGAAACTTTCGAACTGTGCGGCCAGTACCAGGAAAACGATGATAAGCGCCATGCCAAATGTCAGATAAAGTGATTGGCCGGATTTCAGAAATTCCTTGCTCTCACCACCCCAGGTGATGCGCGCCGATGCGGGTAGCTTCTCTTCGGCAACAGCTCTTATCGCCTCAATGCCCTCGCCCAGTGATACTCCCTCCGCCAATGAAGCTGAAATCGTAATCGCGCGCATTCGGTCGTGACGGCTCAATTGATCGGGCCCGGCAGATTCCGATATCTGAACGATGTTCGCGAGGGGGACCAGTTCTCCGGTGAGTTCTGAACGCACGTACAGATTATTCAGGTCGTCCGGGCTTGCACGGTCAGATTCGCGCCCCATCAACACTACGTTGTATTCGCGCCCGCGTTCTATGTAAGTAGTCACTATCCGCGAGCCCAACATGGTTTCCAGAGTACGCCCCACATTCTGCAGCGAAACGCCCAGAGTCGCGGCGCGGTCGCGATCCACGGCAATATTCATCTGTGGTTTGCGTTCCTGATAATTGCTGTCAGGATTCATCAGTTGGGGAACTGACTCCAGGCCTTCAAGGATATCATCGCGCCACTCCTGCAACTGCTCGTAATCAGGACCGCCTATGATCATGGAAACCGGCCGACCATCAGAACGCACGCCGAGGCTGCCACCC
>JBGTHE010000579.1:0-2184 GCA_041746335.1 Lysobacterales bacterium
GCCCCTTCTTCCAGCATGGGTTTGATACCCAGCCCAGCCAGGCATTTGCCCACCCGATTAGCCAAGTGCAGGTAGCGAGCATGCCGGCCATTCCGCCCGCCTGACTGCTGCAATTCGTCGAGGGCCTTATTTAAAGCCAGCAAGCTGGTTACTCCTGGAGTAAAAGGTGTCGATCGGCGTTGCTGGTGGTCCGCCCAAAGCGACAGGTCAAGTGTCATGCTGCGGGGCAACTGCACTGACTTTGCGAGCGCTTCGGGCCTTACTATGACCAGGCAAGTGCCGGGAATCCCATGCAGGCACTTATTGGAAGTTGCAGCGCAGGCGATCAGCGCCGGTGACGAGAAGGGAATTTCTTCCCCAGCAAAACTGGATACGGTATCCAACAACAGTTGAACCCCACTTTGCTCGCACAGCTTTGCCAGATCCGCCACCGGGTTGAGTCTGCCCGTGGTGGTTTCATTATGTACAGCCAGAACGTGGGTATAGCTTCCGGCCTGTAATTCCAGGCTGATTTTTTGCAAATCCCAGGCTTCCTTCCAATCCTGTTTGATGGACTTGCTGCTGATCCTGTGGATACTGACCAGCCTGGACAACCTTTCCCCATAGACACCATTCTCCAGCACCAATACTCGAGCATCTGTTGGAAGAAGTGAGCTGACCATAGCCTCCAACGCTGTGGTACCTGACCCCCCCAACAACACGGCAATCCAGTTTTTTTCGTCCAGCTGATAAACCGAGTTCAGTTTTTTGCGGACTTGATCCTGCAGATCAAAATATTCTGGTTCCCGATGGCAAAGATCTTCCGCTGCCATGGCGTGCCGGACCCCTTCCGAAATACTCACTGGCCCGGGGTTCAACAGGATGTTACGCATACAAGCTTCTATCGGGCATGAAAGGCTACCAATCCGCGTACCATTGCGATCACAACATGCCAGCCCGGTACATCAACACTGAAGCGCAGATCAACAAATAGATGGTTATGATCAGTTCGCCGTTGCGCAGCAAAGACTGTCGGGCATTCCATTCAGCGTCAGCATTGGCTTTCCAGGCCAAACGGCTAGGGAACATGGCGGGGGTATTTCTGCTCCATTTGCGCCATTCTTCTTCAAAGATCCGCTCCAGTTTGCTATCTTCATATTTGATGGCAGCAGGATAGTAGAACCAGAAGAACAGAAAAACCAGAAGTGCCACCATCCAATTGGCGCAGGCGATGGTAAAGCCAATCAGAATGACAAAATTACCCAGATAAAGCGGATGCCGCACCAGAGAGTAAGCCCCGGTGGTGGCGAGTTGTTTGTTCTTGTAAATCACACCGGCTGCGTAAACGCGCCAGATCTGCCCTGCTAATGCCAGGACAAAGCCCGCATAAATCCGGTTCTCTCCTGCTGCTTCGGTAAAGAGTCCGCAAACCAGCAACAACAATAGCCCCAGGCCTTGCCGGGACGCTTCATGAAACCTGAGGCTGTCCACAAAGCCCGCCAGTCCGGCGCGCTCTCCCATTTTTTCGGCTCGATGACTGACCATGTGTTTTCAGTTCTCCGGGGATTCGCAATTCTGTTTGAACGCTATTGTATTCCGCCGCGCCTGGACTAACCAATTCGCACTCAGCACGCAAAATACTTATTGACTACACCAGTTGGTGACGATGCCCAGATGCGCCATTAATCTTCGGCAAACCTCATCGGGCTTTTGATCCGGCCGTGGCAGTTGATCCGGTGCGCCTTTGCGAATATGCATGTGCATGAATTCCGGGCCCTGGCGGCTGGCCAGGAATTGAGCCAACTGTGGCTGGGTGACCGCCTCTTCCGAACGTCGGTAGCCACAGGCGCTGGCGATCGCAGCGAAACTCATGCCTTTGCTGACGGTCGCCTGTCCGCCGGTGGAGTCATGAACACCGTTATCCAGCAAAAGGTGTTGCAGATTCTCGGGGCCATAAGCACCCAGGGTCGCCAGATTTCCCATGCGCATCAGTGCTGCGCCATCACCATCCACCACCACCACATGCTTTTGTGGTAATGCCAGCGCCAAACCCAATCCGAACGAAGATGCGCAACCCATGGACCCAACCATGTACAGCTGATTGGTCCGGTCACCCAGCGCATACAATTCGCGCCCGGTGTATCCCGTCGTTGCGATGACAATTGAATCGTTTACAGGCGTATGCTCTACGACAGTTTGCAAGGC
>JBGTHE010000580.1:0-2783 GCA_041746335.1 Lysobacterales bacterium
TTAGCCGCTAGCTTGTCAACAAACTCTTCATTGGTCAGCGAGCCAAAACGCGCCTGGAACCTGGGTTGGGCTGCCCACTCGTCGGCAAACCTGCTCAGTCTGTAGTCGAGATTGGCGTGTTCGTTTTCAGAGCCGACCACCACTCCTCGTCCGATCACTTCGATATCGGGAATAAACTCAGCATAGCGCGGCATCTGGCCGAAAGACGCCACATGAAAACGATAGACAGCCTGGCCCCACGCTCGAAACCGGCCCACGAGATTCGCCGGTTCTTCCCGGTTTAGCTGAGACCAGTCTCTCACTTCGCCGGCAAATGGCAGCGGCGCCTCGCTCACTGCCTGCGGCTCGGTTTTAACTACTGCGTAGAGATCATCGCGCTCTCCAAAGCTCCGTATGAACCGCAACCGGCCAGACGCCACGGCCTTGACCAGGAACGATTCATAATCGAGGCGCCGTTCCGGGAGCACTGCGGAATTGTGAATTACAAGGTACGACGCAGGGATGCTTTCGAGCAGGTCGACAAACTTCAGCGGAATCTGGCCGGTCCCAGTGACCTGGCTGATCTCCCACGTAAGTGGTGAAATGAAGCTGGAGCTCGCGTTAACCAATGGCTTCTGATGATCTGCGGCCCTCAGCATATAGCGATGTGGCAGCGCTCTTCCCAAATCGTGAGGCAATTCCACCAGGCCACCTCGCATCGATGTTTGCTTTAACCGCAGTGTGATCTCGTCGGGAAAGACTTTCCCTCGCACAAATCCCAGCGGCGCCCCCCTCAGCTCAAAGAGCAGAAGCAAGGCCACAGCGACGACCACCACGTTTACCAGTAGCGGCCGCGCACCAGGTCGCCACGCCTTGAAACGTTGAGCGAGCAACTCAACTCCACATCCCGCCAGAACCGCTAGCCCGAGATACGCGATCATGGCCCAGTGTGTTGGGATTCGGATGGCCCGGAATGGCGGGACAAAGTCGAAGAGGATTGTATTCAAGAAGAAGTTAGTCCCGAGCGAGCCAAGGAAACCGCAGACGACCCAGATAAGACAGAGCGCGAAAGCGTCGCCCCGTTTTGAGGCTCGTAACGAGTCGATAAGGTTCTGCTCCCTGGTCCAGCGCCAGGCGTTCGGATAGGCCAGCGAGGATCGAACCAGCACGACGACCATGACCAGGAAAAGCATTCGGGCGGCAGTAACGTGGCGGAACATTTCGATGCCAAACAGCTCGGCTGTCGATCCTGTGTAACCGGCTGCGACGAGCATGACTATTGTTCCCACCAGGGCGCCGGCGTCCAGGAACGTCAGCACTCTTCTCCGGGAAGTATTCGTGTCGCGAGCAACGGCGACCGGTTCATCTGTCGTCGAGAAGAACAAAGGCAGCGCCAGAAGAACCGGAAGCAGGCCGGGAAACAACTTGTGATGCGCACTTCCCGGGACCCCTTCGCCCAGTCCCTGCCACAATTTGTTTCGGCCGTCCACTACCAGCCAATTGAGGGGCGAGGCCGAGTTAACGGCCACGTCGTCAATGGTGCGTACAAAGCCATAAAGCTTCATTACGAAGTAATACGGCAACATGAAAGGCAGGAGGACCAGCATGGCCGCGCCAATGGCGGCCGCTCCGCGTAGCCAGAATACGCGGTCACGTACGATCTCATAGTGGACAAGCAGGAACCCTGCCGAGAGCGAAAGCGGAACCAACGTCAAAATAAAATAAGTGGTGCAGGTCAGCGCATTCATAGTAAACGCAATGCCCAGCCACGCCGCTCGACCCCAGGTTCGCCGGCGAGCAAACAGTACCAATGCTTCGAGCAGCAGCGGGATCCAACCGGCAAACAAGTAGTGAAGGTGCGACAACACATGAAAGCGATAGGGCACAAAAGCGAAGACGATCCCGGCGATCCAGGCAGCGCGCTGGCTTCCGGTAAGGGTTCGGGTGAGCCTGAAGGTTCCGTAACCGCAGAAGGCGAACCCGGCGAAGGTCACAAACGAATGCACCGTCAGCGGGCGCAGTCCCATTGCGAACAACGGGAAACACAGCAGCGCGATGCCATATTCGTGCTCGCTGAAGGCCAGGGTGTAGCGGTAAGGATAAAAGACGTTGGCGTGAAAAAGGTTGAGCGGATCTGTAAAGGTTTGATGGTAGTTCCACCATAAGGTCCAGGCGATCATATAGGGATCGCCTTCGTCGCTGACTGCATCGCGGAGCCGTGTAACCCAGGGCCAGGTCATGACTGCCGTCAACCCGAAGAACGCGAGCAGAACGAAGACCTGGTTGAGGACACTCCTGATCAAAGGCGCAGTCGCCGGTAGCGGCTGCTCATCATTTCCTTCGCTCTTGCGAGAATCCATTTGGTGTGTTTGAAACCCTGGAGGATCCTTTGGAAGTTTAACCAGTCCAGGCCATAGCGCGCGGCAGCTTTAATGCGTTGACTCTTTGTCTTTCAGAGCCGGCGCCGGTCCGCGCGGACCGTCAACAACAGAGCCTAGCCGCTCCCGCACGACGTAGAGCGGCCGCAGTTTTACCTCGGCATAGATGCGCCCGACGTATTCACCAACGATGCCCAGCGTGATCAACTGCACACCTCCCAGAAACAGGACGGCTGTAAAGATGGAGGCCCAGCCCCTGACCCAGGTGGTGGTGTAGAAACGAATAACGAGCGCGTAGACGATGCCGGCCATGGCCGCCGCTATCGCCGCAAACCCGACCCAGATCGCCAGCCGCAGAGGCGCAAATGAAAACGAGATCACACTGTCGACCGCGAACCTCAACATCTTTATCAGTGAATATCTGGT
>JBGTHE010000581.1:0-3051 GCA_041746335.1 Lysobacterales bacterium
CTACCGGGCTGGATCAACCGATCCGCCTCGATTTGTTTGACGAAGAGCTCGAGAGCATTCGCAGCTTCGATGCCGAATCACAGCGATCAGCCGGGAAGCTGGAACGCATTACGCTGTTGCCGGCGCGTGAATATCCAGCCGATGAAGAATCACTGGACGCCTTCCGCCGCGCCTTTCGCCTGCGTTTTGATGTAGACGTACGCAAGGTCAGCGTTTATCAGGATCTGCGAGCCGGAGTGCATCCGCAGGGTCTGGAACAATATCTGCCTTTGTTCTATGAACAGACTGCCAGCCTGATGGACTATCTCGATCAGTCCATAGGTGTCGTTCTGCAGGACGGTGTCCGTCAAGCTGCGGAAGACTTGCAGCGCCGTACTCTGGAGCGGTGGGAACAGCGGCGCTATGACATCGAAAGACCAGTGCTGGACCCTGAGGAGTTGTTCCTGCCGGCAGACGAGCTGCTGGACCGCCTGGAAAGTCAGGTCGCCATCATACTGACCGAAACAGCTACCGCTTCCCGGGGGACTGTACAGTTTGAAACCACGTCAGCACCGGATGTGCATATCCACGAACGCGGCAAGGACGCTGCTGCAGAGCTGGAGTTATTCATCCACGCCTTCAAAGGTCAGGTGCTGTTCGCTGCCGATTCACCCGGCCGCCGTGAAGTGCTGATGAGTACCTTGTCTGCTTTCGGTATCAGGCCGAGTGTGTTTGAAGACTTCAAATCCTTTTACGATTCCGCTGCGCACACCGGGCTGGCAGTTCTGCCGGTGGAAGAAGGTTTTGTCATTCCCGGTGAGCTGGCCTTGCTCACTGAATCCCAGCTGTTCGGTGGGCGTGTGCGGCAGCAGGCGCGAAGGGATGTTTCCGAGCGTGATCCGGATGCCATCATTCGCAATCTCACGGATCTGTCACCTGGCGCACCCGTGGTTCACGAAGACCATGGCGTGGGCAGATACCTCGGGCTCGAAGTGCTGGAAATCGATGGTCGCCCGGCTGAATTCCTGCAGCTTCAATACGCCGGTGATGACAAGCTGTATGTGCCGGTTTCTTTCCTTCACCTGGTCAGTCGTTATACCGGAAGTGACCCGGACAACGCACCTCTGCATCGCCTTGGCAACAAGGCCTGGGAAAAAGCCAAACGCAAAGCGGCCGAGCGCATTCGGGATGTGGCTGCCGAGCTGCTGGATCTGTATGCCCGGCGACTGGCGCGGCAGGGCTTTGCCTTCCCGCTCGATCAGAAAATGTATGCCGAATTCTGTGCGGGCTTTCCCTATGAAGAAACGCCGGACCAGCTGAGCGCCATCGAAGCAGTTTTGGCAGACCTCGCGTCCGAGCGGCCCATGGATCGCGTGGTGTGTGGTGATGTGGGTTTCGGCAAAACGGAAGTCGCATTGCGAGCTGCATTTGTGGCCGTGCAGGCGGGCAAACAGGTCGCCATACTGGTGCCCACCACCCTGCTGGCGCAACAGCACTTCTCGACCTTCTCGGACCGTCTGGCCGATTGGCCAGTCAAGGTCGAGTTGCTGTCGCGCTTCCGCTCGGGCAAACAATCGGGCGAAGTACTGGATAAGTTACGTTCCGGACACGTCGACATCGTGATTGGCACGCACCGACTGCTGCAGAACGACATTGCCTTCGATCGCCTCGGTCTGCTGATCATCGACGAGGAACACCGTTTCGGTGTGCAGCAAAAAGAACGTTTGAAGCAAATGCGGGCAGAAATTGACGTGCTGACTCTCACAGCCACGCCAATCCCCCGCACCCTGAACATGGCCATGGCGAGTATGCGCGACCTGTCCATTATTGCTACACCTCCAGCCAAGCGTATGGCTGTCAAGACTCTGATTTCCCCCTGGGATACCGCTTTGATACGCGAGGCAATCTTCAGAGAGTTACAGCGCGGTGGACAGGTGTTTTTTCTTCATAACGAAGTAAGAAATATCGAGAAAACAGCACGGGAAGTGCAGGAAATGGCACCTAATGCGCGAGTAGCCATTGCGCACGGCCAGATGCCCGAAAAGGAACTGGAGGCCGTCATGCTGGACTTCTACCGCCAACGGTACAACGTGCTGGTATGTACCACTATCATTGAAAGCGGCATCGATGTGCCAACCGCTAACACCATCGTGATCAATCGGGCAGACCGTTTCGGGCTGGCCCAGTTACACCAACTGCGCGGTCGAGTGGGCCGTTCCCACCACCGTGCCTACGCCTACCTTTTGGTACCTGATCAGCGCAGCATGACGGCGGATGCGCGTAAACGCCTTGAGGCCATTGCCTCGCTGGAAGAACTGGGAGCCGGCTTTACCCTTGCCACCCATGATATGGAAATTCGCGGGGCGGGCGAATTACTGGGGGCGGAACAAAGTGGGCAGATTCACGAAATCGGATTCAGTCTTTACAGCGATATGTTGGCCAGAGCGGTGGAGGCCTTGCGTAACGGTAAAGAACCCGACCTGGATGGTCCGCTGCATCGGGGAGTGGAAATTGAGCTGCATTTGCCGGCACTGATTCCGGAAACTTATCTGGCCGATGTTCCGGCGAGGCTGACGCTGTACAAGCGGATTGCGAGCGCACCTAACAAGGCAGCCCTGCGCGAGTTGCAGGTAGAAATGATCGATCGCTTCGGGCTGTTGCCCGATCCCATCAAACACCTGTTTGCGATTGCAGAATTGCGCCTGCAAGCGGAACACCTGGGCATCACCCGGCTGGATCTCGGGCCGCAAGGTGGCCGCCTGGAGTTTGCGGCTGATACCCGGGTTGAACCGCAGAATCTGATCCGGCTGATGCAGTCGGCCCCCAGGGAGTATCGCCTCGATGGGCCACAACGATTAAAGCTGCTCCATCGAAGTGAAAACTCCGCAGAGCGTCTGCAATTGGCCTCCCAACTGCTGACGGCGCTGGCGCCGGATGCCTGAAGTTGCCGTGTGCTTGCAAACGGTAAAACTCTGATCAAGCACCAAATTCACCCTCAATAATGTCCTTTCTGTTCTCGCTCATTTTCAGGATTGCAGTCAATGAAAATGGCAGCACCCCGACGTACCGCGT
>JBGTHE010000582.1:0-1927 GCA_041746335.1 Lysobacterales bacterium
CTGACGTACACCTAGCCGACTCCGCCGACCAGGACGCGAAGTTAGTCGTCAAACTCAAGGATGCGGAACGCTTTTTTAAGGACGCGACGCGCATCCCGGCAGGGCGTTCACGAAGCATCACGGCGCACCACGCGTTGATTCGCCATGCACTGAACATTGTGGCTAAACCCACCTTGGGCCAACCTAGGTTTGGCCATTGGCAGGTTATGGAAAGGCTGGGCGCTTCTGACAGTTACACTGAATACCGTGCCGAGAATGCCTACGCGGGAGGCACAGCCCGCTTGCGGGTTTATCAGGCTGACCCCTATCTCCCCGAAGAAGCCCGCAAGAGTCAGATCAATCGCATCCAGAACGCCTACCATGCGCTTTCGAATTTGCCGCTGCATCCGAACATCGTGGCGGCAAGAGACTTCTTTCCCGCAGAGGACGATAAGGCCTTTGTGCTCGTCCTTGACGAGGCGCCGGGACAGGCATTGACGATTCACATTGCTCGTCCGCAACTGACTCTGACAATCGACCAGAAATGGCGCGTCGCCAAGGACCTGCTCGCAGCGTTGACACACGCACATTCTCACGGCGTGATACACCGCAACCTCACGCCAGCCGCGATCCTAGTAGGGCAGGACGGAAGCGCGCGCGTCACAGACTTCGACTTTGCCAAGCCTAGTATCGATCGCACCCTAACAATCGCCGACACCATCATCGATCTGGTGGAGAAAGCCTATGTCGCGCCTGAGGCCTACCGAGCGCCTGAATCTGCTAGCAACGCTTCCGACATATTCTCGGCCGGAGTGATCCTATATGAGCTCTTCACGGGGGAACGTCCCTTCGGCGGTGAACCAGCACGGGTCTTCGACGTAAACGCCATCTTCGCGGTAAATCCCTCACAGCAACGTGCGGATTTGAGTGCTGGCTTTGACGCATGGCTGCAAAGCCTTTGCGTTTTTCAGGAAAGCGACCGCCCCTCCGCGGCTGCAGCGCTCGCTGGACTGAATGAGCTGCTGACACGTCCTCCGGCGGTGGAAGGGGCTCATCCGTCCCCGCCACAGGCCGCAAGCGCTTCAGACGAGACATCAGATGCCGAGTCCGTGGACTATTTGAACCTGCCGGCGGGTTATCGCCTGACGCACAAGTTCATCGTTGAAAGAAAGCTCGGGCGGGGCGGCTTTGGAGTGGTCTACAAAGTTATCGACACGCTCGGCGATGTGGCCCGCGCGGTAAAGCTGATCATAAGCGACAGGCATTCAACGCTAGCGCGTTTGACTCAAGAATACCGCCTGCTGGCACCGATTTCCTATCATCCAAACGTAGTTCGCGTGCTCGATGCGGACGTGCTGCCTGGGCCGAAAGGTGGTCAGGTTCCCTTTCTGGTCTTCGAGTATGTAGAGGGCGCCGATGTGGGTGACATGATTCAGCAGCGCCTTCTTGCGCCAGACGATGCATTGGAGTTGGGGAAGCAGGTCATCGATGGGCTGGTGCATCTTCACGGCGAGGGCTACCACCACTGCGATATCAAGCCACGCAACCTACTTTGGACACAGAAGGGCGCCAAGATAATCGATTTCAACGTCTCGGTGCGTGCTGATGATCGTGAGGCGAGAGGCGGCGGCTCGCGCCGTTATCTTCCACCGGACTTCGATCGCGAGGCGCCACCGCAAAACGGCGAGCGAGCCGACCGTGACCTGTACGCCTTGGGTCTGACGCTTTATGAGGCTTTGACCAACCGTTACCCCTGGGACCGGGACGAGCCCCCGGCAAGCGAGCTCGCGCCTGATCCTAGAGAGCTATCTGGTTACTCAGATCTGGCCCCAGAACTCGTCACCGTGGTGCTAAAGGCGATAGCACCGACCAGAGCGCAGCGCTTCACCTCCGCGCTGGAATTTCGTGATGCGTTGAAGGAGATCCGGCACGCCCGACGTGCCGTACA
>JBGTHE010000583.1:0-2615 GCA_041746335.1 Lysobacterales bacterium
TCAATTTTCTTGGTTTGTTTCAGAGAAGCGGTTCGTTCGTAAGGTCATTGAGTTGGGAGGGCCGTCTTGGAGATCTGCCTTGGTGCACCGATGATGGCAAGTGCCATGTTTGATTTGCCCACCGCGAGCGGAACCGCTGGCGGAAACGCGAGATGACCCTCAGAAGCCGAATCATGTTGTGGTGCACCAAGGCCGCGGCAGCGGGTTACCTCAAACTGGGGACGTCTGGAATTGAGAAAGTTGAGGCCTGCCTGAATGAAGGGCGCCATGTCATTTTTGCCGGCTGGCATGGCCACAACTTCATCAGCATCTGTGTCTACGTCGCAATCGTACACAAGTACTTCAAGAACTGCGTGATCATGGTCCCGGAGAGTCGCGAAGGCCGCGTGATGGAAGACTTTGCAAGGGAAGTCGGCCTGGATGTCGTCAAGATTGAAGACGAAAGAGACCCATCGAGTGTGGCCAGGGGCGCGGTCGGTATCATCAGGCTGATCCGAAACGGATCCTGCGCCCTGCTGGCGCCGGACGGCCCTCGAGGGCCGCACCGTGAAGCCAAGGCCGGCATCGCTGTAATCGGACAGAAGGCGCGGGCGATGGTCATTCCATCATCGGCCGCCGCCAGCCGGTCCATCACACTGCGCTGGCGCTGGGACAAGCACCTGCTGCCGTTGCCCTTTTCGCGGGCGATCGTTCACTTCGGGGAGCCTATTGATTGTCATCCGCCGCACGAGCCCCCTCTCTCCACCGAGGAATTGCGAGGGCGCATCGAGGCAGCCCTGAGGGGCGGAGCTGAGCAGGCCAAATTGGTGTGCCGCAACAGCGGGCCAGCCGGGGGCCAGAAGGGGGTATGGAATGAGAGCTGAGTTTCTTTCACAGGTCTCCCTTTTCGAGACACTGGAGCCCTTTGAGCTGGACCGGTTGGTCGATCAGATGACCTGGGTCAGTGTGGCTGCCGGCGATTATCTCTTCCGCCGTGGTGAGCCCGGCGACGCCCTGTATGTGACAGAAACGGGAATCCTGGACGCGGTCATCGACGAGGGCGCTGCGTCGGAAAGAACGCTGACGACGTTCCTGCCCGGTGAGTTTTTCGGAGAAATGGCCTTGTTGACGCAGGAGCCGCGCTCCGCCTCGGTCCGCGCACTGGTGGACTCGCGGCTGGGCCGAATCTCGTGCGATCAGTTCATCGGGCTGCTGAAAACCCACCCGGAAATGGGATTGCGGCTAAGCCTTGTTCTCAGTCAGTCTCTTGCGCGGACGAACAGCCAGCTGTCAAAGCGTAAGGGTCGGGTCGCCACCATCATTCCGATTGGCGACCCGCAGCAGTCGGACCGAGTGGCGGAACAGCTGCTGGAATTCATGGAGCGGCAACACCACCGTTCGGTCGTCATTGTCCTGCTGGGCGACGCGGTCCTTTCATCACACAACGAGCATGGAGTTGACTCTTCAGGCCCGGGATGGGATTCGATCCAACCCATGCCCCGCGGTGGGCACAGCCTGCGTATCGACGGCACTGCCCTGGAGGCCATGGACCTCTCGTCTCTGGCCGCCATGATCCACACCCTGCGGACCCGGCACGACCATGTCGTGATATGGGCGCCCCCGCAACACGCATTGAAGCGCCTGGAGTTGCTGACCCATTTCGATCAAACGCTGATCCTGGCGTGTCACCCTCATGCGCCGGAGGAACTCACCCGGTCGTGCGTTGCACTGCAGGCGGTGGTGAAGGAGGCGTTCAGGATCGCGTTCCTCGCACCGGCCGAGGTGCCCCTGCCGACACTGCCATGCCCGACGCGATACCCGCCGTTGAAACTGCACACCCCGCCTGTCGGCAACAGCAACGGGTCACCCGGGTCAGTCGGGCCGGACGGCGTCATGGGCGCACAACATGACTCCATGGATCGGCTGGCGCGGACGCTGAGCGGCTTGACGATTGGCCTCGCGCTAGGCAGTGGCACCGCTCAGGGCCTGGCGCATCTGGGTGTGATGAAGGCTCTGATATCAGCCGGCATCCCCATCGACCTTATTGCCGGAACCAGTGGCGGAGCACTTTACGGTTCACTGATGGCCAGCGGCCTCGCGATCGACGACGCGATCAGCCGGGTCACTTACCAGACGCGCCGGAACCTGGTCGACAAACTCGATTTCGCCATCCCACTGCGCGGCGTGGTTCGCGGCAAGAAGATCGAGAGAATGGTCCGGAACGTGATTGGCGACATCACCTTTGCCGAGCTTTCGATACCCCTTTTTGCGATCGCGACCGACCTCGAGACGGGCGAAGAAGTGGTCATCCAGGAGGGGCCTGTATACCAGGGCGTACGAGCTTCCATTTCGGTGCCGGGCATCTTCGAGCCGTACGCCCTGAATGGGCGGACCCTGATTGATGGCGTGGTGGTGAATCCGCTGCCGGTCGGCGTTGCACGCAACAAGGGGGCGGACATCGTTATTGCCGTGCAGGTACCGGCTCCGGGAGCACTCGCGATGGAAGCCAAGGCCCGGAAGCATGCGGGGCGCTCCAACCCCAGCCAATACGGCATCATGTCCACGATCGTACGCTCCCACCAGTTCGGTGCGGATCAGCTTGCCGAGCACGCGTTGGCAGAGGCGGACGTGTTGAT
>JBGTHE010000584.1:0-2284 GCA_041746335.1 Lysobacterales bacterium
GTCATCATCGCTGTTGCCAGCGGCTTTTATGCCATTTATCAAAAATTCACCTATTGCAAGGGCTTTGATGCCGATCACAACCATGCCGACGACACGGGAATTGGTCACGAAACCCACGAGGATCTTGAAGGATTTCGCGCATTTCTGCGCAACCTCATGATGCACGGGGCGGTGGGCACAGCGCTGGGTGGTGTTACCACCCTGGTGGGCGAACCACAAAATCTCCTGATCGGCCAGATCGCCGGCTGGGATTTCACCGAGTTCTTTGTGCGCATGGCACCGGTGAGCATGCCGGTTTTAGTGGTGGGCTTGCTGACTTGCCTGGCTGTGGAAAGATTCAAAATTCTGGGCTATGGCGCCCAGATGCCGATGGCCGCCCGGCACATACTGGAAGAATATGACCGTCGTGAAGAAGACAGGCGCACACCCAAGCAACGCGCTGCGATCATGCTGCAAGCTGGCGTCGCCCTGTTTCTGGTTCTGGCCCTGGCTTTCCATTGGGCGGAAGTGGGCCTGATTGGCCTCGCTGTGATCGTGTTGGCCACGGCTTTTACCGGCGTTATCAAGGAGCACCAGCTGGGCCACGCTTTTACCGAAGCCCTGCCCTTCACCGCTTTGCTGGTGGTCTTTTTCGCCATCGTCGGTGTGATTCATGACCAGCATCTGTTCCGGCCCATCATTCAATACGTATTTACTCTCGAGGTGGATAAGCAGGTGCCGGTGTTCTTCCTGGCCAATGGCCTGCTTTCGGCTATTTCGGACAATGTGTTTGTTGCGACGGTATATATCAATGAGGTTAACCAGGCGCTGCAAGCCGGAGCCATCTCCCGGGAACATTTTGATAGCTTGACCATCGCGATCAATACCGGCACCAACATACCTTCGGTGGCGACACCCAATGGCCAGGCTGCTTTCCTGTTCCTTCTGACTTCAGCCCTGGCCCCGCTGATCCGCCTTGGTTATGGACGCATGGTTGTTCTGGCGCTGCCTTATACCATCACCATGACAATCACGGGCTTGTTGGCAACGATATATATTCTGTAAGCTAATGGAAGGTTTTTTTAAGACCGGGTTTCGTTAATCTCCACGACCACCCCTGCAGGTCATCTGCGGGGGCTTAATCTACAAAAGACACCAGGCCGGAATCCCGGCAAGGACCCGTAAGTTCGTGACCACAATGTACGTAAGCGCTGCAGCAATAATCTTGCTGGAGCCAGCGCATGACTGAAATGAAGCTGCATCAGGCATTTCTGCAAAACTTCCTGGGACATGCCGAGCCCTGGTACAAAAAAACCATCATTGCTTTCCTGCTGATCAACCCGCTGCTGGTTCTATTGCTGGGGCCATTTATTGCAGGTTGGATGCTGATAGCAGAGTTTATTTTCTGCCTGGCGATGGCCCTGAAGTGTTATCCACTGCAACCCGGCGGGTTGCTCGCCATTGAAGCGGTGTTGCTTGGGCTGACTCATCCTGAAACTGTTTTTCAGGAGACGGTCAATAATTTTGACGTCGTCTTGCTGTTGATTTTCATGATCGCCGGTATCTACTTTCTCAAGGACCTGTTGCTGTTCATATTTACCCGCCTGCTGATCCGGGTGCGTTCGAAGAAACTGCTGTCGCTGATGTTCTGCTTTTCAGCGGCCTTCCTGTCGGCATTTCTGGATGCTTTGACGGTCATTGCCGTGGTGATCGCAGTAGCCAGCGGCTTTTACGCCGTCTATCACAAAGTCACTTCGGGCAAAGGTTTTGATTCTGACCATGATCATGCGGATGACAGCGGAATAGGGAACGAAACCCATGAGGATCTGGAAGGATTTCGCGGCTTTCTGCGTAATCTGATGATGCATGCCGCGGTGGGTACGGCATTGGGTGGCGTTACCACTCTGGTGGGCGAGCCACAGAACCTGCTGATCGGTGGCGTAGCTGGTTGGGACTTCGCCGAGTTTTTCGTGCGCATGGCTCCGGTCAGCATGCCGGTGCTGGTAGTCGGCTTGTTGACTTGCCTCACAGTTGAAAAATTCAGAATCGCCGGTTATGGCACCGAATTACCCCCCGCCGCGCGGCGCATACTGGAAGAGTACGATCGACGTGCCGAAGCATCCCGAACCACAAGGCAAAAAGCAGCGCTTTTGATACAGGCGCTGGTTGCCCTGTTCCTGATTGTTGCGCTGGCTTTTCACTGGGCTGCGGTCGGCCTGATTGGTCTGACCGTTATCGTATTGGCGACGTCCTTTAATGGCATCATCCGCGAGCACCAGCTCGGCCTCGCTTTCCAGGAAGCGTT
>JBGTHE010000585.1:0-5331 GCA_041746335.1 Lysobacterales bacterium
GCAAGCGCGCAGCGGGTCATCGACATGCTGCAGGTTGATTTCGAACTGGCCAGGCGAAAACTCCGATAAGGCGGCCCCGGCGGGAACATTCTGGATTGCGCAGAATCGATGGACGGTGGCGAGGAAATCGTCCAGATCACTGAGATCATCCAGTAAAGCATATTGCGGACCTTTCTGTGGCAGGTTCGAGCCGGGCATTCTCGGGAATCGGGGCGTGAATTTTTCCCCGTCGTGTTCTACCAGGTAGAATTCCAGTTCAGTCGCCATGACGGGTTTCAAGCCCAGGTCATTTAGCGGTTGCAGTGCCCGTTTCAGAACTTCGCGGGCATCAAGGTAATAAGACGTACCATCCAGCTCACTCAATTCCAACATAGCCTGCCCGGTGGGCAAGACTGCCCAGGGGACGGGTGCCAGACTGCCGGGGACAATGCGGGCCCGCACATCCGGATCGCCATCCATGCCGCCAAAGGGTACGTTTTCAAAGGTGGCGCCCAGGGGGTCCAGTGAAACGGTGGCCGCACAGAAATTGACACCATTCTTGAAGGCTTTGGTTAAATCCTGCAAAGGCGCGCGTTTGCCGCGCAGGATGCCATTCATGTCGGCTACCATCAGCTCCATGTAGAGCGTATCCGGATTCTGCTTCAGGTATTCCTTCAGTTCGTTGTCATTGCCTGTTACCGCCATGTTGACTCCCTGGTTTTGTTTCAACCGAATTGGGACCGGCGCCATTCGATTGCGGCGCGGATTCCATTCGTTTCCATCATTCTGTTAAACGCTTTTGACTCCGGAGTTTCCGTGCTTTCGATTTCCACATCCAGTTCCAGAGCATCCAGCAGAGCCTGCCGCATCCCCGCCGTTTCTAAACCGCGATTGATGGCCTGCTTGGTCAGTCGCACTGCGAGCTGATCGTTTTGTGCGATGGTCACTGCCAGCTGACGCGCGGTTTCCTGCAGCTGATCGGGCTCAACCACACGATTCACCAGTCCCCAATCTGCCGCCTGTTGGGCAGTGATCTTGTCAGTTCCAGTCAGAAGCAATTCCTTGGCCCGCTTGGGGCCGCAGAACCAGGGCAGCAACAGGGCAACGATGCCGCTGCCAAACTGTACTTCAGGCGCACCAAAACGGCAGTCGTCGGAAGCAATGGTCAGATCACAGGCCAACGCAATTTCCATGGCACTACCCAGGCAGTAACCGTGTACGGCGGCAATGGTAACTTTGGGGCTGTCCCAGAAACGCATGATGATGTCGAAATCATGGCGCAACTCGCGGCGCATGATGTTGCGCAGCTGCTCTGGGCTGGCCTGTTCAAGCTCTTCGCCCACGCCCATATCCAGATCAAAACCCGATGAAAAAGCACGGCCAGCACCTGTCACCAGGATTACCCGCACCTGCTCATCGGCTTCAGCCTGGTCCAGTGCTGCGTTCAGATCGCTGATCATGGCCTTGCTGACGGCGTTCAGTTTGTCGGGCCGATTTAGTTTCAACCAGGCTAATGGGCCTTCAACCGAATACAGGACCAAAGGTTCAGAACTCACGGGCTATTCTTCAGCCAGCCGGAACCAGGCCGATTTGGATTGCATGTAACTCTTCACGCTGTCCATGCACTTGTCGCGCGCCTGTCCGGATTGCTTATAACCGCCGAAAGGCTGGGTCATATCACCGTCTTCATAGCTGTTGATCCACACCACGCCGGCTTCGATATTCTTCACCAGGCGAAAAGCCTTGTTGATATCGCGCGTCCAGATGCCCGCAGCCAGGCCATAGATGGTGTCGTTGGCAATCTGGATGGCTTCTTCGGCGCCATCGAAGGGAATCACGCTGGCCACCGGGCCAAAAATTTCCTGGCGGGCGATGCTCATGCTGTTGCTGACATTCCCGAACAACGTAGGATTGATGTAAGCACCCTCATCCATACCTTCCGGTGCGGTACCGCCGAAATGCAGTGTGGCGCCTTCTTTCTGGCCATTTTTGATCATTCCCAGAACGCGTTGCTGTGACTCACGATCCACCAGCGGGCCCATATTGGTTTCGGGATCCAGCGGATCGCCGGGCTGGTAAGCATGCTGGCCTTCAGCAATAAATCGCTCGATGAAATCATCGTACACGGGGCGCTCCACCAGCAACCTGGAACCCGCACTGCAGACTTCACCCATATTAGCGAAGATGCCGTTATAGGCAGCGGATACTGCACGTTCCATATCGGGCAGATCGCCCATGAAAATCTGTGGCGATTTGCCGCCACATTCCAGGCCCACCCGTTTCATGTTGGATTGGCCGGCATACTGCAGAATCAGCTTGCCAACTTCAGTAGAGCCCGTGAAGCTGATCTTGGCCACATCGTTGTGCAAGGCCATAGCTTTTCCTGCGATTTCGCCGAGCCCATTCACTACATTGAAAACCCCTGCGGGGCCGCCGGCTTCCATGAACAAGCGCGCCAGATGAAGGGCCGTCAGCGGAGATTGTTCGGCGGGCTTGAGTACCACGGTATTGCCCGCTGCCAATGCTGGCGCGATTTTCCAGGCAGCCATCAGCAGTGGGTAGTTCCAGGGTGAAATGGCTCCGACTACGCCCAAAGGTTCTTTCAATACCAGGTGCACTGCATCTTTGTCGGTATTGGTCACAGAGCCTTCGATCTTGTCGATGCATTCCGCCATAAATTGAATAGTGGAGATTACTGCAGGCAGATCCTCACCGATCACAGCGCCGATGGGCTTGCCCATATCAAGGGTTTCCAGCACGGCCAGTTGCTCAGCGTTCTCATCAATAAGCTCGGCAAAGCGGTACAGCACTTCCATGCGTTCGCGCGGCGCCATTTGCGACCAGGCACCCGAGCGGAATGCTTTTCGCGCAGCGGCCACGGCGCGATCGATATCCTCGCCGGTTCCGGCTGACATCTCGGCCAGCACTTCACCATTGGCGGGGTTGGTGGTGACGAGGCGTCCGCCTTTGGCAGCATCGACAAATTCGCCATCGATGAACAAACGGGTTTCGATGCGCTGCCTTTGCTTGCTGGCGGTTTTCTGCCAACTGGCGAGATCGTAGTTTTCTAATGCTGCGAGATTCATGTTCGTTCCTTTACCTGTTTTCCAGACTGTTGATTGTTTCAGCTTGTCTGATGGAACTCAATTTTCGGCTGGAGATATAGATTTGAAATCAGTCGCGAATGTCCGCTCAGTGGGATGTGTTAATGCCCAAGTCATGGCCTGACACCAGCGCGTCAACAGCTACACAAGTCGCGGCCCCCACTATGATTGGGTTGATATCGATTTCACTGATGCAATCGGCCAGCCGCGCTGCGAGTTGTGAAAGTTGCGCGGCGGCTTTGCAGTAGGCATCGATATTCAACGCTGCGCGACCACGCGCCTCATTCAACAGAGCCCGCAACCTCAGCCCATCCACGAGCTTGCGTGCTTCCTCTGCCGTGAAAGGTGGCAAGGCAAATGCAACATCTTTCAGTGTTTCTATATAGATTCCACCGAAGCCCAGCATCACCAGGGGGCCGAATTGCTCGTCCCGAACCACACCCAGCACCATTTCTACACCCGGTGCGGCCATGGGAGAGAGCAGAACGCGCGGCCCCAGCCGTGGCGACATTTCCTGGTAGGCGTCCTTCAATTCAGCTGTGTTGCGAATGTTCAACCTGACGCCGCCCTGATCGCTTTTGTGCAGCAAGCCGGGTTGGGCCGATTTGAGCGCCAGCGGATAGCCCAGTTGTTCAGTGGCTTCCATTACTTCAGTTTCATTATTTGCAAGTCGGGAGGGGATCACCGGAATATCAAAATCCTGCAATAGTCGCATGCTTTCGAATTCATCGAGCGTTGCGCCATTCGACAAGCGGCCGGCCCAGCGTTGCGCGGCGCGTTCCTGTTTTGCAGTCAGAAGCGCTTGTCTGCTGGGCAAGCCATCTTCAGCAATTTGTGCCTGAAAGTCGCGCCAGGCCAGCCGGCAGCGGGTTCCCACCAGAAAGGAACGCAGGCCATCGAGCACCGGAAAACCTTCACGGGTGATTTGCTGCACGCGAGCATCAGAGCCCGTGCCCTGGCGGTTGGCGACCAGAAATACGGGCTTGCCAGAGACTGCGTGCCCGGCGCGTAAATAATCGATGTAATCTTCGTAAACGGCACCATACGGAGCGCGGTCGTGCACCACGGCCCCCAAGGCGGCTTGCGGATCAGCCATCAATGCGGCAAAACACCGTCCCATGATCAGGTTGTAATCAGGGCCGCCTTTACTCCAGGCATCCAGCGGATTGACTGCGGGCAATCCAGGATCCAGCAGGTTTTCCAATTGCTGCTCGGTGGCTTTGGATATTTGCGTCAGTTCCACTCCGATGCGATCGGCCAGGTCGATCAACAACTGCCGCTCACCACCGGAGTCGTGCAAACCTACTAGCCCACCTTGGGCTATCGGGTGAGGCTGGGCGAACATGATCAGGGCGGTCGCCAGCTCATCCATATCCTCAACACGCTGCACGCCATAGCGATCAAACAAGGCCTGATAAGCGGCATCGGTGCCTGCCAGAGCGCCAGAATGGGAAACGGTCAGCCGCGCGGCCAGTTCGGTACGGCCAACTTTCAGGGCCACCACCGGTATGCCGCGCAATGCTGCTTTTTCCAGCACGGCCATCAGGCTGGACGGATTTCGCGCGGTCTCCATGAACAGGCCAATGGCGCGGGTGTTCATGCACTCGATGGCATAATCCATGTAGTCATCCATGCGCACACTGAGTTCCTGGCCGGTGGAGACCGCCAAATTGAAATCAATGCGTTCTTCGCAATCGAGAATGCCGGACATGCCGGAACCCGAATGACTGATGAGAGTGACATTGCCACCACGCGGGTGATTGTGCCGCGTATCGAAGCCGCAGCCCCAGACACCATCGTGGAAATTGTAGTAGCCCATACCATTGGCACCGCAAACCAGCAGCCCTGATTCGCGAACATGCTGCGCGATCCGTTCTCGCAAAAATGGTGCCGTGTCGTCTTCCAGTACCAGGGTGGAGTAAATGGTGGCTGCTTTCGCGCCGTGGGCGATGCAGTCTACCAATGCGGCTTCCACACGGCTGTCTGCAAGCGCAAAGATGACCTGTTCAACTGTTTCCGGCAGATCGGCCAGACTCTTGAAACACGGCAGGCCATGAACGGTGTCGCGAGTGGGGTTCACGGCGTATAGCGGACCTGCAAACCCGCCAGTCTGCAGGTTTTGAATGACCCGGCTTCCTACCGTGCCTGCGCGCTCGCTCGCACCCAGCACTGCAATTGAGCGTGGGCGGAGTAAGGGATCCAGGCGGTGTGTAAAAGGGGTCAGAGCCCTTTTTTTAAAGTTTTTGCT
>JBGTHE010000586.1:0-1782 GCA_041746335.1 Lysobacterales bacterium
ATTGGCGAAATCCCCGATTCATTTTTACCCTGCATTCTAAAGTGCATTCAGCAGCCCAGCCAGAGCGAGACCATGAAACTATTAGTACGCAACCTTGACCGAAACACAACCGAGACCGAACTCCGCACTTTATTCGAAGCCTTTGGAAAGGTGCAGTCCTGCACCGTGGTGTTCGACAAATATACCGGCAAGTCCAAGGGTTTTGGATTTGTCGACATGCCCAGCCCGGGGGAATCCAAGGCAGCCATGAAAAACCTCAACAACAAAGAAGTGGGCAGCAACAAGATCCGGGTGAAAAGATCCACACCCGAACCCGATGTCACCGGATAGGGAATCGAATATAGAGGCTTTGCTAGGGAGTTTTCGCGCGCGCCTTGGCCATGACCAGTCCGACAGGCTTGCCGTCGGCAACAATCACGACTGGTTGGAGGTCGCCCCCGATACGCAGCGATGCGTCGGGCACTGCCTCTCGCAGAAACTCCACGTACTTTGCCGCGAAAGCTAAGCCGTTCGGCGCTTCGTAGGTTTGCTCTTGCGTGCCTCGCTTGAGGTCATCGAGCTCTACTTCGCTAAACTGCTCGGCTGCCATGTAGCGGCCCATGACCTCGCCTGTCGAAGAGGGCAGCTCCGTGCCAGGCAGCACTTGCGGCTTCGCCAGCTCCGCATCCAGCATGAAGGCTCCGTCCGTGACGAACAGACGCCCGTCGGGGAGGCGGAATATTCGATTCCACTCTACTTCGTCAGAAGCGACCTCTTGCGCCATCGTCGATCCGCAAATGAAGCCGGTGAAAAGGCTGATGAGCGCGGCCCGCTTCCAGCTTATTTGCCTTGGCCGACGCGCGCTGTGATCGATCAACTGGCGTGAACTTGTCATCGCTTTCTCCGCAGGATCCAAATTTATTGTAAGTCGCTCCACGGGTCGGTTAAAGGGGGCCGAGTCAGGAGCCTTGGGGTCAGAGTAAAGGGACAGGTAAACAAATGACCCGCCGCCATCATTCGGTACCACAGTGGTACCATGGAGTATGTCATTAAAAGTGGGTAGGTAAGATTGATTCCAGGGGTGGTGAATTGAACACACTGCGCCCAGCCTGGCTTGCGCTTCTGTGCGGCATCGTCCCAATTGCCGCCACCCACGGAGCAACGTTGATTAATCTGCTATCGCCCGGGGAAGCGTTGGCCGAGTCATATCGATGCATACCATACTGGGATGGCTGCGTGACTATTAGCCGGGCCGTGCGTTCTGGCCCGGGGCTGGAGTTGTTCCGATCGGTAATGCTGCCAATGGCCGCGGTGCTGGCACTGACATGGATCAGCGTTGCTCCGTGGCTCGCAGGGTTGCGGCCCGGAACAGAGACCCGCGCACAAAGCATCGCGGTGACCGGCGTCATCGGCGCCTTGTTCCTGATTCTTTACGTCGCAGCGCTTGGCACCGAAGGTCCCTGGTACAGCTGGATGCGCCGCTACGGGGTGGTGATGCATTTCGGACTCACGGCGCTGGCGCAACTGTTGCTGGTACACGCGCTGTGGCCGCTGCGAACCCAGGCACGCATGCGACACCTTCATGCACCCATACTGGCATTGTTCGCACTGGTGTGCGTGGAATGGCTGGGGGGCGTGGTGTCGGTCGCGAAGCGCTTGCTGCTCACAGATCCCGCACTGATCAATCGTGTCGAAAACGTCATCGAATGGTGGTTTGCGCTGGCGCTCTCCGCCGCCTTCGTCGCACTCGCCGAGCTGATGCGCCGGTCGCGTTACCAACTCAATGCCGGAGTGATGGGGGCA
>JBGTHE010000587.1:0-5902 GCA_041746335.1 Lysobacterales bacterium
CCAGTCACTATACGAAAATTCGCAGGCTCTGTGAGGCAGAATTGATCTGTGGCACTATGCCGGCCAGCGCGACCCCAGCCGCCATTCGCAAGTACCCTGCACTCAATTGTGATGAGGCGGTGCTGCGCGAAGGCCTCGAGATCATGCGATCAGCAATCGAGCTTGTGAATCAACATGGCCATGATTTAGGTGATTCACCCGCATGGCCCACGGGGGTCGCGGGGTTTCAGGTTACTGGATATTGGGAAAGCCGCGGGGGGTCGATCGAAGCTTTCGCCCAGGGTCGAATGCGATCGAACGAACCGGCAGGAAACTCCCAGCTTGTAGCCGGAGTCATAGTTCCATTCCCAGACTCAGGTACCATTCATAAACTGGGGCGTAGCGTAGGCTGGGGCCAATTTTTGAGGAGTAGCTGAATTGACATCGAGGGTTTTGGAAAGCGGTGCTGCAATGCACCTGCTCGCTTTTGCTGTGCTCCTGTTCAGCACCCCAGCCGAATCGCAATCGAGAATTTCTGCGGAATCGGCCTGTTCAGGCGACTCCGTCAACCCCATCCATTTCGACCAGACCATCTTTCAGGCTGACTACAAAGTTATGGTCAGTGAATACGAAGTGGAGCCAGACATCCGGATCCGCCTGGTTAATCAGCCAGCGCTGGCAGACCTGATAGTCGCCGATGATCTCTCAGGCAGCGATTTGGCCATTTGCCGGTCGTCGACACGCCATCAGGCCACCACCTTGTTTGTGGCCAAATTTGTGACCCAGCCTGACGTCACCATCATGCTGAACAGCAGAGACCGCCATGCCGATTACACCCTCTACGTTGCATCGGAAATCGTCTCCAATGACCAAGCCGCCGCTTTATTCTGGTTGGCCTGGAAACAAAACACGGTGCATGCATTACAGTAGCGCAAAAACTAACCTACCTTCCTCGACTGCCGGTAACTTTATTTGAACCCACCAGAAATTTACTTGAGCGAAGCACACTGGTTTCTGCTGGTCGGTGTGCTTTTGCTTGTAATGGGACTTTCACCCTCTGTGCTGAAGCGGGCACCCTTCACCTCCGCCATCATCTACCTGGCCGTCGGGCTTATTGCCGGGCCGACGGTGCTCAATGCCTTCCACTTCAATCCGCTCAAGGAATCGGCGCTGCTGGAGACACTGACCGAGGTAGCGGTGCTTATTTCCCTGTTTGCCGCTGGCTTAAAAATGCCCGTGCCTTTCAGTTTCCTTCGTTGGCGCACCCCCATTCTGCTTGCGTTTGTTTCCATGTCCATTACGGTTGGACTGGTGGCGGTGTTTGCGCATTATGCGCTGGCGATTCCGCTGGGAGCTGCGGTGCTGTTGGGTGCTATCCTCGCACCGACCGACCCGGTCCTGGCCACCGATGTCCAGATCCGTCATCAGGAAGATCGCGACAGGCTGCGTTTCTGTCTCACCTGCGAGGCGGGCATGAATGATGGCACTGCATTTCCGTTTGTGATGCTCGGGCTCGGCATGCTGGGCCTTCATGAGCTGGGTGACTCCGGCGTGACCTGGGTGATGGTCGATGTGCTGTGGGCAACCATTGCCGGCGTCGTGATCGGTATCGCTATGGGCTATGCATTGGGACAACTCACCTGGCGCCTGCGCAACCGACATCCCGGCCACAATCTCCTGGATGATTTTCTCGGCCTGGGATTAATCGCTGCCGTTTACGGAGTTTGCGAACTGGTTTCTGCCTGGGGCTTCCTGGCGGTGTTCTTCGCCGCGGTGGCGCTGCGTCAAACAGAGCAAAAGCTCACCAATCCGCCCGCGGTGGCCCCGCCAGCCCCTTCCAGTGCTGTGGGTTCCGATAAAAAGCCCAAAGATGAGGCTGATGCAGAGACGGTCAGCAAAGGCTCGTTAATATTCAAGGAACACTTGGAGCGCCTGTCGGAGCTGGTGCTGATTCTGTTGGTGGGCGGCAGCTTGTTTGTCGATTCCTGGAGTTGGCGCGCAGTGGGCGTCGCCGCATTCCTGTTCCTGGTGGCGCGCCCGTTGAGCGTTTTGGTGGGCATGAGTTTCTCGCGAACACCGTGGCGCATCAGGACGCTGGTAAGCTGGTTTGGCGTACGGGGGATTGGTTCTCTTTTTTACCTGATGTACGCCATCCAGCATGGCCTGCCGGAAGACATCGCGCTGGAACTGATTCACATCACTCTGATTGTAGTAACCCTTTCCATACTGGTGCACGGGATCAGCGTCAAACCACTGATGCGCCGATATACCCGTGAAAAGGGGGAAGGAGCGACAGCAGAAAAACCGATTGCAGAGCGTCCGTAACGGGTCGAGGCGAGGCCACCCAGCCCCCAGATCCGCCGCAGCATTCCAGGTCACGGATTCATCGGCCAAGAGTTCAACTTGAGGAGAGGCAAGCTTGCAAACCCAATCATTCGATCACTGCCACCCCGGAAAAAGGCGCTTCCTCAGTCCGCTTGCAGTTCTGCTGATCGCCAGCCTGGCAGGCTGCGTCACCACCGCTCCTCAAGTTGATTCTGCCGCCACGCCGCAGGTCTCCGGCGGCTCTGGTGTAGTGAGTGAGGCCGGGGTGGAGCAAGTCGTCGACAAGATAGCGCAACAGACTGAGGACCCGGCTGCGTATGCAGCCCTGTTTTCAGTCATTGGTTCGCTCAGCAGCACACCAATTTACAAAGACAATGGTACTGATTTGCTGATCGATGGGCCGGCTACTTACAAGGCCATGTTTGATGCCATCGACAACGCGCAGCATTTCATTCATCTGGAAACTTACATTCTTGCCGACGATGAGGTGGGGCAAGAGTTAGCATCGAAACTCATTGAGCGGCAGAGCAACGGGGTGAAGGTCAGAATCATTTACGACAGCATTGGCAGCTTCGCCAGTAGCGTGGATTTCTTTAAGAGTTTGGGGGAAGCCGGTATAGAGCTGATTGAATTTCATAAACTCAACCCCATTGAAGGCGGTAATCCACTCAATGCCAATGTGCGGGACCACCGGAAGTTGCTGGTGGTGGATGGTAAAGTTGCGTTCACCGGCGGCATCAACTTTTCCAGCACTTATTCCAGCAGTTCAAGCAAAAAGCCCAAAGGTGATCCACTGAAAGTAGGTTGGCGCGACACCCACATTGCGGTTCGTGGCCCGGCAGTTGCGGGGTTTGAGGAAATATTCGAAGCCAACTGGCTGGCCCATGACGGCGCGACCAAGGATTTTCCGCCGACTTTACCCGAGCCCACTGACGAGGGGCAGGATGTCATTGCGGTATTGCATTCCGATGGCGGTGACGGGCAGGAATCCAGAATCTACCATGCCTATCTCGAGACCATGGACGTAGCGCGGGAGAAGATATGGATCACCCAGGCCTATTTTGCTCCCGACAAAGAGTTCATGGAGAAATTGGCCGCAGCCGCAAAACGTGGAGTGGATGTTCGTGTGTTGGTGCCGGGGTTCACCGACTCCGAAGCGGTCCTGAATGCCTCGCGCTCGCGCTATGGCTATTTACTGAAGAACGGTGTGAAAGTGTATGAAAGCCACCTTTCATTACTGCACGCCAAAACGGCGGTTATTGACAGCATCTGGTCCACAGTAGGCTCCAGCAACTTGGACTACCGCAGTTTCTTACACAATGACGAGCTCAATGCGATTATTTTCGGCCGCTCCTTTGCTGCCCAGATGGAGGCGCAGTTTCTGGTCGACCTGACAAGCTGCGAAGCCGTTTCCCTGGAGGAGTGTAAAAAGCGGCCGATAGGCGATCGTGTGAAAGAGCTTTTCAGCTGGGTAGTCCAATACTGGCTGTAGATCAAAGCTGTGATTCGATGGGCAGCAGGCTGATCAGGTTGACCTTGAACCGTTGCCAAAAGCTGGTGCGTGGTTCCTGGTGGTATCGAATTTCTTCACCATTGCGGAACTCAATCCAGGTCAGGTGGTTTGTACCCTCGGGCTTGGCTCGATCTTTCGGCTCAAGTTTCACAGTATAAAAAACACTGCGATAAGCCTGCTCGAGATAGCCAACAATCAGCTTTGCCAATTCCGTGTTATCAATCAGCAGGCCGATTTCGGTATTGATGGTAACGGAGCGTGGATCGAGGTTCATCGAGCCAATAAAAGTCTGCTGGTTGTCAATAACAAAAGTCTTGGCATGCAGGCTGGCAGCTGATGATCCGGTAAATGAAAATTTATCGATAGCGTCTTGACCGGCGCTCAGTGCCGGCATCATTTCAAACAATTCAACACCGCCTTCAAGTAGCTCAAGACGATACTTTTTATATCCCGCGTGAACAGCCGGGACATCGGTAGCCGCCAGTGAGTTGGTGGCAATGCGCACGCGCACGCCGCGGCGAACCATGTCTATCAGCTTCTGTGTACCCGGCTCGCCGGGAACAAAATATGGCGAAATAATCAGCACCTCAGAACCCGCCTGGCCCAGGCTGTCGCCCAATTGGCGGAGCAACCTTACCGATTCATCGTCGCCGAGTGATTTTTCCGGCGCATCGTGCAGTGCGGTGATCTGGCCCCAGAAAAACTCCAGGTCACTCGATCCTAAATCACGAATGAACGGCGTACCCTGCATGGCTGCGTAATACGGCGCCGACTCATTACGCACATCGGCTTCAAGCTTCTCGCGCGCCTGTTCATGTTGGACCTGGGTGGCGCCTTCGCGGTGAAAGGCGTGGATTGGAATCGAAGCCTGGCTGTTCCAGTAAAGGTCAAAACTTTCGGTTACATCGGCCGATACGGCTCCGGCCGCCAATACATCGAGATCGACAAAATTGAAGTCTTTGTTCAGCGCAAAATACTCATTGCCGATGTTTCTGCCGCCCACCACAGTCAGTGTGTTATCGGCGGTCATCGACTTGTTATGCATGCGGTTGTTCAAACGCCCCGCATCGGTCAGCAGACCGCGGGTTCGGGCATTCCGCAAAGCAATCGGATTGAACAAAGCCACGCTCAGGTTGGGATGCGCATCGAGCAATAGAAAGGTGTTGTCGTTTTTTAGCCCAACGCCCAGGTCGTCAAGCAACAGTCGAACCCGAACCCCGCGATCCGCAGCATCGAGAAGCTCCTTGAGCAGCAAACGTCCTGACTCATCCCCATGCCAGATGTAATACTGCACATCGAGGGTCTTCTCCGCCGCGCGGGCCATCGCAACCCGAGCGGCCAGTGCCTCTATGCCATTGCTGAGGGGGTAAGCGCCGCTTTGACCGGGATGGGCAGCAAGGTCCGATTCAAAAGCCGCTGCCAGCGCAGAATCGCTGGTATCCAGTTTCCAGCTGGCGGTACGAGGGTAGTTTTCAGGAAGGCTCGCGCAACTGGTCAACAGAACGCAGCAAATCAGGCAAACCACATTGGAAAGGCGCATTGGTGCGGCTCAATCGGTCAGGCGCAAATCCCATTCCTGTACGATAGGCCCAAGGTTTGGCTCAAGGTCACCCACCACTAGGGTGTAGGTTGCCGCTAAACGGGAAGCGTCAGTGATGGGCAAGGGATTTTCGTATTGCATGCCAGGGGCGCCGGTCCCGGCGTAAAGTGAGACCCCGGTGGTTTTCACATAGGGCCCTGAATTTGAATGCACGCAGTCAAGCTTGATGTCAACAGTTCCGAGCATGGTCAGGGACAACATGTGTACACTCTGTTCAAGATCGATGTTAAGAACGCCAATCTGCGTCATGGGGATTTCCTGCGGAGTGGCCAGAGCGCACTTGTAACTGGCAAATTTGCCATCGGACCCTGCCGACTTTTCAGTGTGCGCTATGGTCCATTCTGAGATCACCGCCGTCGCGTCCCCGGCCTCTCCAGAGTAAAACTCGGCCGTGATGGATTCATCTTCGCGCTCCGTCACAGGTAGTTTGACTTCAATAGTGGCGCTGTAACTCACTGCGGGATCGACTTCCGTGCCCGAGACTT